>DATDMD010000239.1:0-49195 GCA_036518975.1 Baekduia sp. | reverse complement strand
ACTCCCGCAGCGCGTCGCCGATCCGTGTGCCGCTCGACCAGTCCGGCGCGGCCTCGGCCGCCCGCTGGATCGCGCGCTCCGGGTTGCGCGAGGCGAGCGCGCGCGTCAGGCGCGTCAGGCGCGTGGCGAAGACGAACGCCTCGGCGTCGTCGCCCGCGCCGGCGCCCGAGGCCAGGAACTGGAGGTACGCGCGCGCGTACGGCTCCATCGAGCCCGAGATGTCGAGCAGCATCACGATCCGGCGGGGCACGACGCGCCGGCGCCGGCGCGCGAGGCGGAACGGGTCGCCGCCGGTGCGCATGCTGCCGCGCAGCGTGCGCCGCAGGTCGATCCGGGCGCCGCGGCGGTGGCGCTCGGCGCGGCGGGTGACGCGCCGCGGCGTGGCGATCTCCAGCCGCGCCATGAGCCGGTGGATCGCGGCGAGCTCGTCGGGCTCCAGGGCGTCGAAGCGCTTGGCGCGCAGGACCTCGTCGGCGCTCGCGAGCGTGGGGACGGTGACCTCGCGCTCGTCGTCGCCCGCGTCGCGGCCCTGCGCGGCCGGCGCGGTCAGCGCGGCGATGGCCGGCGGCGCGGCCGACGCGGCGGACGACGGGCCCGCCGGGCGCTCGTCGAGCGGCCGGTCGTCGGGCGCCGCCGCGACGCGGCGCAGCACGTCGGGGTCCAGCGGCGCGCCGTCGTCGCGCGCGCCGAAGACGGCGGCGAACGTCGCGTCGAAGGCCGCGACCTGCTGCGGGTCGGAGAGCAGCGCGGCGCGCGCCGTCCAGTACAGGCGCCGGCGCGAGACCGGCCGGACGAGCGCCAGCGCGTCGGCGAACCGCGCGGTGCGGTCGGCGGTCACCGGCAGGCCCGCCGCGCGAAGGCGGTGGCTGAACGCCGCGGCCACCGCCGGGAGGTCCAGCACGAGCGTGCGCACGCGGAAGGCGCGATCGTCCATGGCCGTCCTAGCCGCCCGTGCCCACGAGCTGGTCGAGGCCGGCCTCGCGCAGGGCGTCCTGGTCCTCGGCGTACTTCAGGACCGAGCCGAGCGTGCGGTCGACCGCGGCGGCGTCCAGCTCGGCGACGCCGAGCAGCTCCAGCGCGGCGAGCCAGTCGATCGCCTCGGCGATCCCGGGCGGCTTCTGGATGTCGCCCTCGCGCATCCGGGCCACGGCCTCGGCGACCTGGACGGCGAGCGTCGCCGACGCGCCCTTGACGCGGCGGCGGATGATCTCGACCTCGCGCCGCGGGTCGGGGTAGTCGATCCACTGGTACAGGCAGCGGCGCTTGACCGCGTCGTGCAGGTCGCGCGTGCGGTTGGACGTCAGCACGATCGCCGGTGGATGGGTCGCGCGGATCGTGCCCAGCTCGGGGATCGTCACCGTCGCCTCGGCCAGCAGCTCCAGGAGGAACGCCTCGAAGTCATCGTCCGCGCGGTCGATCTCATCGATGAGCAGCACTGCGGGCCGCGGGCCCGGATGCTCCAGCGCGCGCAGCAGCGGGCGCCGGATCAGGTAGTCGGGGCCGAACAGGTCGTCCTCGCTGAGCTGGCGGCCGCCGGCGTCGGCGAGCCGGATGCTCAGCAGCTGGCGCGGGTAGTTCCACTCGTACAGCGCCTCGGCGGCGTCGATGCCCTCGTAGCACTGGAGCCGGATCAGCGGCGTGTCGAGCGCGGCGGCCAGCGCCTTGGCCGCCTCGGTCTTCCCGACCCCGGCTTCGCCCTCCAGCAGCAGCGGCTGGGGCAGGCGCAGGCTCAGGAAGAGGCCCGTCGCGAGCCCCTCGTCGACGAGGTAGTCGACGGCGGCCAGCCGGCGCGCGAGCGTCTCGACGTCGGGGACGAGGTGCCGGACCTCGTCCTCCGCGTCGCCGGTGGCGCCTTCGGGGCTCATGACGCCACGCCAAGCTTGCTTGGCGCCCTCACTGCGGCGGCTCCGGACGGCCCTGCATCGCGGCCCACACGCGCGCCGGCGAGCACGGCATGTCGACGTGCGTCACGCCGTGGGTCTCGTGCAGCGCGTCGATGACCGCGTTGACGATCGCCGGCGGCGAGCCGACGTTCGGCGACTCCCCCACGCCCTTGGCGCCGAGCGGGTGGTGCGGGCACGGCGTGACCGTCTCGCCCAGCTCGAACGTCGGGCACTCCAGCGCCGTGGGGATCTGGTAGTCCATGAACGAGGAGTTGAGGCAGTTGCCCTCCTCGTCGAAGGAGATGATCTCCATCAGCGCGATGCCGATGCCCTCGGCCAGGCCGCCGTGGATCTGGCCGTCCACGATCATGGGGTTGATCCGCACGCCGCAGTCGTCGACCGCGATGAACCGCCGCACGCGGACGTGGGCGGTGTCGGGGTCGATGTCCACGACCGCGATGTAGGCGCCGTACGGGTAGGTCAGGTTCGGCGGGTCGTAGATGACCTGCGCGTCGAGCCCGCCCTCCATCCCGTCGGGCAGCGCCTCGCCGCTGTAGGCGCGCATCGCGATGTCCCCGATGGGCGCGCCGCGCTCCGGGTCGCCCTTGACGTACCAGCGGCCTTTCTCCCACGCCAGGTCCTCGGGCCGCGTCTCCAGCATCGCCGCCGCGATCAGCCGCGCGTGGTCGCGCACCTTGCGCGAGACGACGGCCACCGCGGCGCCCGAGACCGGCGTCGAGCGGCTGCCGTAGGTGCCCAGCCCGTAGGGCGAGCGGTCGGTGTCGCCGGCGCGGACCTCGATGTCCTCCGGCGGGATGCCGAGCTCCTCGGCGACGATCTGGGCGAACGTCGTCTCGTGGCCCTGGCCCTGGGTCTGGGCGCTGATGCTGACGACGGCCTTGCCGGATGGGTGGACGCGCAGGTCGGCGCCGTCGTTCATCGACAGCCCGAGGATGTCCATGTGCTTGCGCGGCCCCGCGCCGACGCCCTCGGTGAAGAACGCCACGCCGATGCCCATCAGCTCGCCGCGGGCGCGCTTCTCGGCCTGCTCACGGCGCAGGTCGTCGTAGCCGGCGAGGTCCATCGCGACCTTCATCGTCTCGGCGTAGTTGCCGGAGTCGTAGGTCCAGCCCGTCGTGGTCTCGTACGGGAACTGCTCGGAGCCGATGAAGCTGCGCATCCGCAGGTCGATCTGGTCGACGCCCATCTCCATGGCCAGCGCGTTGACCATGCGCTCGACCAGGTACACCGCCTCGGTGATCCGGAACGAGCAGCGGTAGGCCACGCCGCCGGGCGCCTTGTTGGTGTACACGGCCTTGACCTTGACGTGCGCGGCCTCCAGGTCGTAGGAGCCGGTGACGATGTGGAAGAACCCGGCCGGGAACTTCGTCGGCTGCGCGGTGCTGTCGAACGCGCCGTGGTCGGCGATCACGTCGACCTTCAGGCCGGTGATCTTGCCGTCCTTGGCGCAGATCGACGAGTGCATGATGTAGTCGCGGGCGAAGCCCGTCGAGGTCAGGTGCTCGGTGCGGTCCTCGACCCACTTCACCGGCACGCCGGCCACGATCGACGCGGCGATCGTGCACACGTAGCCCGGGTACACCGGCACCTTGTTGCCGAAGCCGCCGCCGATGTCGTTGCACATGATCCGGATCATGTGCTCGGGCAGGCCGGCGACGTGGGCGTAGACCGTGCGGTGCACGTGCGGCGCCTGGTTGCCGTTGTAGATGTCCAACTGCCCCGTCTTGGGGTTGAAGTCGGCGATCATCCCGCACGTCTCCATCGGCGCCGGATGGCAGCGCGGGTACATGATGTCGCGGGTGACGACGACGTCGGCCTCGGCGAACACGCGGTCGGCCTCGCCCTCATCGCCGGCCTCCCAGGTCGGGCTGGCGAGGTTGTCGCGCTGGCCCTCCTTGTCGTCGCGGATCAGCGGCGCGTCGGGGTCCAGCGCCTTGCGGGCGTTGACGATCGCGGGCAGCGGCTCGTAGTCGACGTCGATGAGCTGCAGCGCGTCGCGCGCCGAGTACTCGTCGGTCGCGACCACGAACGCGACCTCCTGGCCCTGGAAGCGCACCTTGTCGCCGGCCAGCACGGCCTGCGTGTCGTAGGAGATCGTCGGCATCCACGCCAGCCCGAGCGTCTCGAGGTCCTTGGCCGTGACGACCGCCGCGACGTTCGGGTGCGCCAGCGCCTCCGACGTGTCGATCGACAGGATCTTCGCGTGGGCGTACGGACTGCGCAGGATCGCTCCGTGGAGCATGTTCGGGAGCGTGATGTCGTCCAGGTACTTGCCCTTGCCGCGGATGAACCGCGCGTCCTCCTTGCGCTTGAGCCGGCCGAAGCCGATGGGCCGGTCCTCGATGGTGGACATGCTCAGGCCTCCTGCTTGGTCGCGGCTTCGTGCGCGGCGGCCCAGCGGACCGCCTCGACGATGTTCTGGTAGCCCGTGCAGCGGCAGATCTGCCCCGAGATCGCCGTGCGGATCTCGTGGTCTGACGGGTCCGGGTTGGCGTCCAGCAGCGCCCGGCTGGTCATCAGCATGCCCGGCGTGCAGAACCCGCACTGCAGCGCGTGCTTCTCGTGGAAGCCCTGCTGGACGGGATCCAGCTCGCCGTCGACCTCCAGCGACTCGACGGTGCGGATCTCGTGGCCCTCGCACATGACCGCGAGCGTCGTGCAGGACTTGATCGGCTGGCCGTCCATCAGCACGACGCAGGCGCCGCAGTTGGACGTGTCGCAGCCCCAGTGCGTGCCGGTCAGGCCGGGCGTCTCGCGGATGAAGTGCACCAGCAGCAGGCGCGGCTCGACGTCGCGCGTGACCGGCTCGCCGTTGATCGTGATCGTGACGTTCATGCTCAGGCCTCCTGTTGCAGCGCGCGGGCGGTGGCCCGGCGCAGGGCGCGGATGGTCAGGGCGCCCGCGAGGTGGCGCTTGTAGTCGACGGGGCCGCGGCCGTCGGCGGTCGGCGCGCAGTCCTCCGACGCGATCGCGCCGGCCTGCGCGAACAGGTCCTCGGACGGCGGCTGCCCGCGCAGCAGGTCCTCGGCGCGCGTCAGCTCGATCGTGATCGGCCCGACCGCGCTGAGCGCGATGCCCGCGTCGGCGATCGTGCCCCCGTCGATCCAGACGGCGGCCGACGCCGCGGCGATCGCGAAGTCGCCGGCGCGGCGCTCGACCTTCTCGTGGGCGCTGCCGCCGCCGGGGCGCTTCGGGAAGCGCACCTCGGTGACGAGCTCGCCGTCGCCGACCGCCGTCGTCCACGGGCCGACGTGGAAGTCGCCCATCGGCAGGACGCGCTCCGCCGCGCTGGACCGGATCACGACCCGGCCCTTCAGCGCCGACGCCACCGCGGAGAGGTCCTCGGCCGCGTCGGCCTGGCAGAGCGAGCCGCCGATCGTGCCGCGGTTGCGCACGACGGGGTCGGCGATGACCCGCTCGGCCTCGCGGACGATCGGGAACCAGCGCGCCAGCAGGTCGGACTCCAGCAGCTCGACGTGGCGGGTCAGCGCGCCGATGCGGATCTCGCCAGGCTCCTCCATGATGTAGGACAGCTCGTGGAGGTCGTTGATGTCGATGAGGTGCTCGGGGTTGGCGAGGCGCAGCTTCATCATCGGCAGCAGGCTGTGGCCCCCGGCGATGACGCGCGCCTCGGAGCCGAGCCGCTCCAGCGACGCGATCGCGCCCTCGACGCTCGTCGCGCGCTCGTACTCAAACGGCGCTGGGGTCTGCATCCGCGCTCCTCTCGGGGTAGACGACCGGCGCGTCCGTGCCGATCACGGGCGACCGCGGCAGCGCGTCCGGCCGCGCCTGGCGCCAGTTGGGGTACAGCGACATCGCCGCGCCGGCCGAGCGCGTGGCGTTGCGCACGGCCGGGCCGTCCGGGCTGGCGGCGGCGATCGGCGCCTCGCGGCCCAGCCGCGCCAGCGTCAGCACGCCACGCGTGTAGACCTCGGAGATGCGCGGGGCCTTCGTCGTCGCGCTGTCGGGGAAGTCGCGCAGGCCGGCGGCCGCCGCGCCGGGGTAGAGGCCGTCGATCAGGCCGAGCGCGTCGCGCATCCCGGCCTTCTTGACCAGCAGGCCCTCCAGGGCCGAGACGCCGCCGTCGAGGTGGGCGTTGATCGTGCGCACGACCTCGTTGACCGGCCCCGTCTTGGTGATGATCTCGCCGACCGCGGCGATCGTCTCGTCCAGGGCCTTGGCGATCTGGGACAGCGCGACGATCGTCATCACGAGGTAGTACACGAGCGCCAGCACGATCAGGACGACCGCGACGAGCAGGATGACTCCGGGTGCGGGCATGGTTCCTGGCTCCTCCTAGCGCGCGTCGTCGAGGATCACGTCGAGCGAGCCGCCGTACGCGGCGACGTTCTCGATCGTCTTGACGGCCTGGTCCTGGGTGGTCAGGAGCAGGGTGGTGGCGTCGAGGTCCGCGGACCCGGCGCGAGCGACGTCGGCGATGTGGCGGACGGTGGGCACGATGCTCCGGGCCTCGACGAGCACGCCGTTGAGCAGGAACACGACCACCGGGAAGACCACCAGCAGCACCAGCAGCGAGCCGATCCAGTACAGGGTCATGACGGTCTCCGCTCGGCGACGACCGCCGCCTTGGCGCCGATCCCGGGCAGCGCGCCCAGGATGATGTCGAACTGCGCGTTGATCGCGGTGACGGCCGGCTCCAGCGGGCGCAGGTGCTCGGCCTCGACGCCGGTCAGCGCCGCGTCGAGCGTGGCCAGGTCGCCGGAGATCGCGTGCAGGCCGCGGCGGACGAGGATCAGCGCGGCGGCGAGCACCGCGACGACGACCACGGCGAGCAGCACGCTGAGCAGGATCAGGACGTGGGCGGTGCTCATGCTCCACCGTACCCATCGGTCAAGGCGTTCATGTATCCGTCCTGCACCACGGCCTCCTCGACGATCAGGGCCAGCACCGGCGCCGTGGCGCCGAGCTGCGGGATGTTGGTGGTGTTGCCGGCGACCCCGCCGGCGACGTCCAGCAGGCGGCCGGACGAGGCCTGGATGTCGGCGACCGCGCGCACCAGCACGACCAGCAGGCCGGCGACGGCGAGCGCCGCGACCAGGCCGATGACGAGCGCGACGGTCCAGGCCGAGGTGTCCACGGCGGCGAGGATGGCGGCGCTCATCGCCCGACCGCCACCTTGCGCAGGGCCCGCGCCGAGTGCAGGATCCGGACGCCCGAGTCGTTGATGCGGGCGATGCCGGGCAGCTGCTCGGTCTGGTCCCGCACCACCTCCAGCCCGGCGACCGCGGTCCGCGCCTGCGCGGCGATCCGCCGCGCCAGCAGCACGATCGTGATCACGATCGCCGCCGCGGCCACGATGACCACCACGCCCAGCACCAAGCCGACGGTCCAGCCCGTCGACGCGCCGATCACGCTCGGCATGCGACACCACCTCCAGCCTGCTTCGAGATGACCATCAGACGTCTCGCTCCCGCTCCAGCGCCCGGGCCGCCGCGCGCCGCAGCGCGCGCTGGGTCAGCACGCCGACCGCGTGGCGCTTGTACTCCGCGGAGCCACGCTGATCGGTGACGGGCGAGCACCCGGCGGCCGCGACGGCCCCGACCGCGGCGAACAGCTCCTCCGAGGGGACGCGCCCGGCCAGCGCGGCCTCCGCCTCGGCCGACGTGATGTCGCGGCCGGCGGCGGCCAGCGCCACCCGGCCCGTCGCGATCGCGTCGCCCTCGCCCTCCAGCGTCAGCGCCGCGCCCGCGGCGGCCACGGCCCAGTCGCCCACGCGCCGCTCGACCTTCTCGTACGCGCTGCCCGAGCGCGGGGCCACGGGGACGCGGATCTCGATCAGCATGTCCGCGGCGCCCACGGCCGTCCGGTACGGGCCGCGGTGGAAGTCGGCCATGTCCACGAGCCGCTCGCCGCCGCCGCCGCCGCCGCGGATCAGCATCCGGGCGCCGACCGCGGCGCACACCGCCGACAGGTCCTCAGACGGGTCGGCCTGGCAGAGCGCGCCGCCGATCGTCCCGCGGTTGCGGACCACGGGGTCGGCGATCACGCGCTCGGCGTCGGTGAAGATCGGGACGCGGCGGGCGAGCAGCGCGGACTCCAGCAGCTCGCGGTGGCGCGTCATCGCGCCGATCCGGATCTCGCCGTCGCCCTCGCGGATGTAGCCCAGCTCGCCGGCCAGGCCGTCGATGTCGATGACGAACTCGGGCGCGGCCAGCCGCAGCTTCATCATCGGCAGCAGCGAGTGGCCGCCCGCCAGCAGGCGCGCGGTCGGTCCCAGGCGCTCGAGGAGCTCGAGCGCGTGGTCCACGCTCGTCGCCCGCTCGTAGTCAAACGGCGCTGGAACCTGCAGGACGACCCTCCTCCTCGACCCCTGAACCTCCTCAGCGGGACGATGCCGATGTTAGGGTCGTCGAGTCAACCGGACCTAAGGGAACGCTTAGGCCAGAAGACAGCCCATGACGCTCGCACAACTCCAGTCGTTCGTCCTCGTCGCCCGCCACGGCTCGGTGAAGGCCGCGGCGGCGGAGCTCGAGGTGACCGAGCCGGCGGTGTCGGTCGCGGTCGCGGCGCTGCGCAAGGAGCTCGGCGACGAGCTGTTCGTGCGCCAGGGGCGCGGCATCGCGCTGACGCCCGGCGGCCGCCGGCTGGCGGCGCTGGCGGGCGAGATCCTCGGCCTCGCCGAGCAGGCGCGCCGCTCGGTCCAGGACACGCCCGGCCAGGCCCGGCGCATGCTGGTCGTCGCCACCAGCGTGGTCGCCGAGCACGTCGGCCCATTGATCGAGACCTTCAGCGCGCGCGACGCGGGCGTGGAGATCGCGGTCGAGTCGGTGCCGGGCGCGGACTTCGCCGATCTGCTGGAGCACCGCCGCGCCGACGTCGCCCTCGGGCCCGCGCCCGGCCCCGAGCGCGCCGCGACGATCGCGTCGGCCCCGTTCCTGCGCTGCCAGCTGATCGTGGTCGCCGCGCCCGGCCACCCGCTGGCCGGCCGGCGCGACATCCTGCCCTCCGAGCTGGTGGGCGAGCGCTGGGTCGTGGGCCAGCCCGACATCGACCCGACGACGAGCACCGGCCTGTTCTTCGCGCGCCACGACCTGGCGCCGCGCGACGTCGCCACGTTCAGCAGCCAGGCCGGGGCGATCGCGGCCGCGGCCGCCGGCGAGGGCGTGGTCCTGACGCTGTCGCACTCGGTCCTCGACGAGGTCCGGCGGCGGGCGCTGATCCGGCTCGACGTGCGCGGCACGCCGATCGTCGAGCTGTGGCACGCGAGCACGCTCGGCCTCGGCCGGGCGCTCCCGGCCGCGCTGGCGCTCCAGCGCTTCGCCACGACCCCCGACGCGACACAGGCGATCTCGTCCGGCCGCGCCGGCTCGGTCTCGGCCCGCGTCCGGCCCAAGGCGCACGTGACGCTGTGGCGCTCGGTCGCCGACGAGATCGACGAGGCCGCGGGCGGCCGCTGACCGCGGTCGGCGCGGCGCTCAGGTCCCGCAGAACCCGCGGCGGTCCTTCGTGATCGCGACGATGCCGACCAGCGTGCCGGCGTCGTCGACCACGGGCAGGCGCAGGCTGTCCTGCTCGATCGCGAGGTCCCGCGCCGCCTGCGCCGGTGCCGACGGATGGACCGTCGGGTCCTGCGCCACGAAGTCGGCGGCCGCGGCGTGGCCCGCGACCCCGTCCGGGATCGCCGCCGCGACGATCGAGCCGACGAAGCGCTCGCCGTCGACCACCACCGCCAGGCGCCGCGAGGCGCTCGACGCGAAGTACGCGCGCAGCTCGCCGACCGTCGTCGAGGCGGGCAGGCTGGTGAGCTGTCGATGCATCACGTCGGCGGCGGTGAGGCCGTCCACGTCGGACAACGGACGCATGGCGGGATCGTCGCAGATCGCGGCGGGCGCGCAAGCGGCGGATAGCATCCGAGCCCTCCGATGCAGGTCACCGTCTCCGTCAACGGGCGCGAGCACACGCGCGACGTCGAGCCCCGCCTGCTGCTCGTCCACTTCCTGCGCGACACGCTGGGCCTGACCGGGACGCACTGGGGCTGCGACACCTCCAACTGCGGCGTGTGCGTCGTGCTGATGGACGGTGAGCCCGTGAAGTCGTGCACGGTCCTGACGGCGACCGCGGCGAGCTACGAGATCACCACGGTCGAGGGCATGGAGCGCGACGGCGTGCTCGACCCCGTGCAGCAGGGGTTCCACGAGGAGCACGGGCTGCAGTGCGGGTTCTGCACGTCGGCGATGATGCTCACCGCGCGCGCCCTGCTGGACCGCAACCCGGACCCCACCGATCAGGAGATCCGCGAGGCCATCTCCGGCCAGATCTGCCGCTGCACCGGGTACGCGACGATCGTGCGGTCGATCCGCTGGGCCGCCGAGCACCCGGCGTAGCCGCTGGGCTGTGGGTCGTCAGAACACGCGAGCGGCGATCTCCGCGGGCGCGGCCAGCAGGTCCTTGAGCTCGTCGTCGAGGCGCACGAGCGTGAGCGACATGCCCGCCATCTCCAGCGACGTGCAGTACTCGCCGACGTAGGATCGGACCGGCTTGATCCCGCGCCCGACGAGCGCCTCGTGCACGTGCGCGTAGACGAGGTACAGCTCGGAGATCGGCGTGCCGCCGAGGCCGTTGACCATCAGCGCGACCTCGTCGCCCGACTCGTAGGGCAGGTCGGTGACGATGGCCTCGAGCATCTCGTCGGCGATCTCGTTGGCGCTGCGCATCTTCTCGCGCTTGCGGCCGGGCTCGCCGTGGATGCCGACGCCCATCTCGATCTCGTCGTCGCCGAGCTCGAACAGCGGCGAGCCCTTCGCGGGCGGCGAGCACGAGCTGAGCGCCACGCCCATCGAGCGGGTGACGGCGTTGACGCGCTCGCCGAGCTTGACGAGCGTGGCGAGGTCCGCCCCGCGCTCGGCCGCCGCGCCCACGGCCTTGATGACGAAGAAGTTGCCCGCCACCCCGCGGCGGCCGATGGTGAACGTCGAGTCCTTCACGGCCACGTCGTCGTCGACGACGACCGTCCCGACCGTGATGCCCTCGGCCTCCGACAGCTCGCGGCCCATGTCGAAGGCCATGCGGTCGCCGGTGTAGTTGTTGATGATGTGCAGGACGCCCTTGGGCGAGTTCAGCAGCTTCGTCGTCTCGTAGACGTAGTCCGCCGGCGGGGCGGAGAACACGTCGCCGGGGCAGGCCGCGTCGAGCATGCCCGGCCCGACGGCCATCACGTGCGCCGGCTCGTGGCCGGAGCCCGAGCCCTGGATGATCGAGACCTTGTCGTCGCGCGGCGCGTCCGCGCGCATGATGAGGTTGTACTCCGGCACGTAGCGCAGCAGCTCGGGGTTGGCGAGCGCGACGCCCTGCAGCATCTCGGGGACGTACTGCTGCGGGTCGTTGACGAACTTCTTGACCCCGGTCCTGGGGCCGGTTTCGACTTGCGACACGACGGGTCCTCTCGTTGGTGGTGGTGTCGTCTAGACGCTGGTCGGACTCCACGCCTGGCTGACGTTCTCGAACATCACGGCGATCGCGACGGCGCCGGCGTCGACGGAGTCGCGGGAGCGCTCGCCGGCGTAGGCGGCGCGTCCGCGCTGGGCGAGCATCGGCTTGGTCGCGTCGGCGGCCTCGCGCGCGACGAGCGCGGCGGTCTGGAGGGCCTGGCCGGCGGGCTCGCCCGCGAGCAGCGCCTGCTCCAGCGCGTCGACCGCCGGGACGAGCGCGTCGAGCAGGGTCTTGTCCCCCACGTCGGAGCCGCCGCGCTGCTTGATGCCCTCGATGGAGGCGCGCAGCGCCGCGATCACGTCCGGGCCCGACGGGCTCGCGTTGCCGGCCAGCGCGACGCCGGCGCGCAGGAAGGCGGTGCCCCAGATCGGCCCGGAGGCGCCGCCGACGCGGCTGGTGAGCACCATCGCGGTCTTCTTCAGCAGCCCGCCGACGTCGTCGTACTCGAGCCCGTCCCAGTCGTCGATGAGCTTGCCGAAGCCGCGCGCCAGGGAGTAGCCGAAGTCGCCGTCGCCGACGACGGCGTCGAGGTCGCAGAAGTACTTCTCGTTGTCCAGCGCCGTCTGGGCGATCGTCCGCACGACCTGCTCGCCCTCGCGCACGGCGGGGTCGCCGCTCATGAGACCTCCTGAGTGATCGTGACCTCCAGGCAGGCCTGGAGGTCGTCCAGCGTGATGAAGTCGCCCGGCCGCGCCGGGCTCCGGTTCGCCAGCACCCGCATGGGCTCGCCGGGGTCGCCGAGGCTCGACACGACGAGGACCGCCTCGGAGAAGTCCTCGTCCTCGGTGAAGCTGCTGACGGTGACCACGCAGCGCAGCCCGGCGCCGGCGGCGGCCAGCAGCCCGTTGCGCGAGTCCTCGACCACCAGCGTCGCGTCCGGCCGCGAGCCCGTGCGCTCCAGCGCGAGCCGGTAGATCGCGGGATCGGGCTTCTTGGCACCGACGACGTCGCCGGCGAAGACCGCGATGCGCGCCGCGTGCTCGGCGCCGACCGCGTGCTCGAGCACCGCGCGCACCGACTCCTCGGCCGAGGTCGAGGCGACCGCGACGGTCCACCCCGCGCCGAGCGCCTGGCCCACGATCCGGGCGATCCCGGGCCGCGCGGGCATCACGCCGGCGGCGACGAGCTTCTTGTAGGTGTCGGTCTTGCGCCGGTGCCAGCGCTGGAGCAGCTCCTTCTGGCCCGCGGGATCGCTCGGCAGGCCGTTCTCGCGGACGAACGCGTCGGTCAGCAGGCTCGCCATGCGCTCCTTGCCGCCGCCGATCTTGAGCTTCTCGGCGTACTCGGCCTCCGACCAGCGGACGGGCAGGCCCTCCTCCGCGAACGTCTGGTTGAACGCCGGCAGGTGGCCGAAGCGCTCGGTGTCGGCCAGGACGCCGTCGCAGTCGAAGATCAGCGTCGTCATGGCGAGGCGGAGGCCGCCGCGCCGCTGGGCGCCTTGCCGGCGGAGCCGAAGATCCTGATGTGGTCGGCGGCCATCGCCTGCACGGCGGCGCGCACGTGCTTGAACATCGACGGCGGGTCGTGCTTGCCGGGGTTCTGGTCGAGGAACTCGCGGTAGCTCTCGGTCAGGGCGATCTTCAGCGCCGTGGAGATGTTGACCTTCGCGCAGCCCCGCGCGATGCAGTCCTGGAACTGGTCGGGCGTCAGGCCCGTCCCGCCGTGCAGGACCATCGGGATCGGCTGGAGCGCGACGAGCTCGCTCACGCGCTCGGGCATCAGGTGGGGCTTGCTCGCGTAGAGGCCGTGGGCGGTGCCGACCGCCGGCGCGAACGTGTCGACGCCGGTGGCCTCGATGAACCGGCTGGAGACCTCGATCGGGTGGATGTCGGAGCGCTCGTCGGAGCCGACGCCGTCCTCGACGCCCATCACGGTCTCGATCTCGCCCTCGACCTGGGCGCCGAACTCGTGCGCCTCGGCGACCACCTCCGCGGTCTGGATCGTGTTCTCGGCGACGTCGAGGTGCGAGCCGTCGAAGAGGACCGAGTTCCAGCCGTGGCGCAGGCAGGTGGTGATCCACTCGCGCTCGGGGCAGTGGTCGAGGTGCAGGACGACCGGCACCGGCGCGCGCTCGGCGCGGGCGCGGACCATGTCGTAGAGCACGCTCGCGCCGATCTGCTTGACCGTCTTCAGCGACGTCTGGAGGATCACCGGCGCCTGCAGCTCGGTCGCGGCGCCGAGGACGGCGTCGATGCTCAGGTCATCGACGATGTTGATGGCGGCGACGCCGTAGCGCTGCTCGAACGCGGGGTCGAGGACCGCCTTGGACGAGACGAGGGGCATGGTCAACGTCGGCGCTTTCGACAACGCCGAATCCGGTTCCGAGGGTATGGCCGCCGGGTAGCCGTGTCAACGCCGCCCCGGCGCCGAGCTTCCCTCTGCTTCGATGTCCAATGAGATCCTGCTGGCTCGCCACGGCCAGACCGCCGACAACGCCGGCGGTCGCATCCTGGGACGCCGCGACCCGCCGCTGACGCCGCTCGGCGAGGAGCAGGCCGCGCGCCTCGCGGACGCCGTCCGGGACGCGGGCGTCCGCGCGGTCTGGGCCTCGCCGCTGCTGCGCGCGCGCCGCACCGCGGAGGTCGCCGGCGCCGCGCTCGGGCTGGAGCCCGTGGTCCTGCCCGACCTGGTGGAGTCGTCGCGGGGACGCTGGGAGGGCCGCACGGTCGCCGCGATCGCCCGCGAGAGCCCGGAGCTGTTCGCGGCGTTCGTGGCCGGCGACCCGGCGTTCGCGTTCCCCGGCGGCGAGTCGCTGCACGAGCAGGTCGCGCGGACGGCGCGGGCGCTGGGCGTCGTCGCCGCCGGCCCGCTCCCGGCGCTGGTCGTCGCGCACGCCGGGACGATCCGGGCGGCGCTGGCGCTCTACGGCCGCCCGATCCCGCCCGAGGCGTCGGTGCCCCACGGCGCGGTCGCCGCCCGCCTCGACGCCGGCCTCCTCCCTGTGGAGTAGGCCGAAGATCATCCCGGTGGACGATGACAGCGGCCCCCGCCTGGGTGACCATGAGCGGCACACGGATGTGACTGGGCCGGCCGCTGACCCCCCTCCTCGCCGCCGGCACAGGACGCCCCGAGGCCGTGACGGACTCGGGGTGACGAGATGGCCCCGGGCTCCTCGCCCGGGGCCTTCGTACTGCCTCAGCGGACCGTGAAGACGCCCTTCATGCCCATGGCGGCGTGGTCGTCCACCGTGCACAGGTAGTGGTAGCTGCCCTTCTTCTTGAAGGCGACGACGAGGCTGGCGCTCTTGCCCGGCTGGATCACCCGCGTCGCCTTGCCGTTGATCTTGAAGGTGTGCCCCGTCTGGCCGGCGTTCTTGACGGCGAACCTGACGGTCCCCGGCTTGCCGAGCGAGGCCGGGGAGAGCTTGATGCTGAACTCCTTCTCGGTGACGTGGACCGTCGTCGAGGCGCTCGCGTGCGCGACGGTGCGCGCGGCGGCGATCGGAGCGAGGGCGAGCACGGCGAGCCCGGCGACCGCGGCGCCATGGATGGGACGGACGATGCGTGTGGTCACGATGAACCTCGATTCGATTGGTGAGTGGATGGCTGAAGGTGGCTAGTAGCCGGTGGGGGTCGAGCCCGCGGTGACCGTGTCGCCCGACGGAGACACCGCGTACCAGGCGCCGCCGAACGCGGTCACGCCCTGGCCGTTGGTGTCGCCGGGGCTCTTGTCGCCGGAGAACAGGTAGAGCGGATGGCCGTGGTAGACGACCTGGGGCGCGCCGTCGGAGCGCGGCGCGGTCGTGACCGTCGCGGCGCTCGTCCCGGAGCCGGCCACCGGATGGTGGCTCGCCCGCAGCGGCGGCCACGCGGCGGCGCAGGCGCCGGTGCACGCGCTGTGCGTTCCCGAGTCCTTCTGGAAGAGGTACAGCGTCCTGCCGTGGCTGTCGACGAGGACGTCGCCGAGGCCGCCGTCGTTCGCGACGCCGACGGTCGCCGCCGTCCCGCCGGCGGTCGTCGGCGGGCCGCTCGACGCGGTCGTCGTGGATCCTCCGCCGCTGCCGCCGCCGCCGCAGGCGGCGAGGGCCAGTGCGGTCAGCGCGACGGCCGCCGTGGCGGCGATGGGCCCGATCGGTCTGCTCCTGGTCATGGTCGCTCCTTGTCCGTTGCTCAGCTCCCGACGTTCACCCGCGCTCCCGTCCGTCGTCATCTGGATGAAGGCTCTTGGCCATACGCGTCCCGCGATCGGCCCGTCGGCGCAGCGGCAGCGCCGCGGTCACGAACGTCCCACCCCCCACCGGGCTCCGGACCGAGAACTGGCCGCCGAGGGCGGTCGCGCGGTCGCCGATCCCCACCAGGCCGTGGCCGTTGGGGTCGGCGCCGCCGACGCCGTCGTCGCGCACTTCGAGGCGCAGCACGTCGCCGTCCACGTGCGCCCTGACGTCGGCGCGGGTGGCGTGCGAGTGCTTGACGACGTTCGTCAGCGCCTCGGCGACGATGAAGTAGGCGTTGGCCTCCAGCTCCGCCGGGAAGCGCTGGGCCGGGACGTCGACGCCGACCGGGAGGCCGAGCCGCGACACCAGCGCGCCGAGGCTGGCCTGCAGCCCGCCGCTGGTGAGCGTCGCGGGCAGGATGCCGTGGACCAGCTCGCGCAGCTCCGCGTTGCCGTTCTGCGCGTGCTCGAGCGCCTCGGCGATCAGCGCCTCGGCCCGTCCGTCGTCCAGCCGGAACGACCGCTGCGCGAGCTTCAGCGTGATGATCGTGTGCACCAGCCGCTGCTGCGCGCCGTCGTGCAGGTCGCGCACGACGCGGCGGCGGGCGTCGTCGCTCGCGGTGAGCAGGCGGGCGCGCGAGGCCGTGAGCTGGTCGCGGCTGTCGGCGTTCGCGATGGCGGTGTCGAGCAGCCCGGCGAACTGCGCCATCCGGTCCTCGCTGTCGGGCGGCGGCGTCTCGTCGCCCGCCCAGTTCGCGATGGCCACGCCCCAGAGGCGGCCGTCCACGACGATCGGCGCGGCGACGCACGCGCGCACGCCCAGGCTGCGCATGAGGTGGCTCATCTCGCCGTCGGTGCCGCCGCGGCTCTCCATCCGGGCGGGCCGCTCCGAGTTCCGCACCACTGAGATGACGCCTCTGCTCTCGTGGGCCGTCCGCGTGCCCGGCGGCAGCAGCGCGGCGTTCATGCCGCGGTGGGCGACGATCGTGACCTCGCCGTCGGGCTCGTAGCGGCTCAGTGTCGCGCCGTCGGCGCCGAGGAGCCCTTCCATCTCCGCGGCCACGGCGTCGAAGACCGCGGCCGGCGCGGCGCCGTCGGCGACGAGGACCGCGACGCGCCGCAGCGCGGCCTGCTCCTCCGCCAGCCGCTCGACCTCCGCGCGCGCGGCCGCGTTGGCGATGGCCGTCGCCACGAGGTCGGCGAACTGCGCGATGCGCGCCTCGCTCTCGGGCGGGAACGCCTCGGCTTCGCGGCTCGCGGCGCCCAACGCCCCCCAGATCCGGTCGCCGACCACCACCGGACAGCCGACCGCGGAGGAGAGCCCGAGCTCCCGCGCGCGCTGCGCGATGGCACCGTCGCCGTCGATCGCTGAGTAGTCACCAATCCGGCACTGGTGCCCGTCGCGGAGCACCGAGGCGATCACGCCGGGGCCGTCGATGCTCATCCGCGTGCCCACGGGGATGGCGGCCGACACGACGGCGCCCGAGACGGCCACGGCGCTCGCGGTCCCGTCGCCCTCGTCGCGGAACAGCGAGCAGTCCACGTCGCCGAGGATGTGCGACAGCTCCTCGGCGACCGAGGCGAACACCTCCGCGGGCGGCGCCTCCTTGGCGACGAGCGTCGCGACGCGCCGCAGCGCGGCCTGCCCCTCGTTCAGCCGGTCGGCCCGGCCGCGCGACTCGGCGTTGGCGATCGCGGTGGCCATCAGCGCGGTGAACTGGGCGAGGCGGGCCTCCGTCTCCGGCGGCAGCAGCTCCTCCGCGCTCGTCGCCGCGACCATCGAGCCCCAGAGCCGGCTCTCCACCACGATCGGCGTGGCGACCGCGCAGCGCAGGCCGATCGGGCGCACCGCGTCGGGGATCCGGCCGCGCGCGTGGCCGTAGTCGTCCATCCGCGCAGCCCGCCCGGTGCGGAACACGCTCGTGGCGACGCTGTCGCCGCCGAGCGGCTGGCGCGACCCGGCCGGGAAGATGGCCTTGAGGTCACCGGAGGTCGCCAGCATGACCATGTCGCGGCCGCCTGCGTAGCGGATCACCGCGATGTCGTCGGTGCCGAGCAGCTGCGCGCACTCCTCCGCGATCACGGTGAAGAGCTCGGTCTGGGACGCGTCCCGCGCGACGAGCGTCGCGACCCGCCGCAGCGCCGCCTGCTCGTCCGCGAGCCGCCGGGCCTCGGCCTCGGCCGCGCGGCGCTCCGTCACGTCGCGGGCCACCGAGTACATGAGCCGTTTGTCGACGTCGGGCGTCGTCGTCCACTCAAGCATCTTGATCGATCCGTCCTTGCGGACGTACCGGTTCTCGAACGACACCGTCGGCCGTCCGGACGCGATCGCGTCCGACTCCTCCGCGGTCTTCTCCCGGTCGCCCGGATGGACGAGGTCGACGTACGGCCGCGTGAGCAGCTCCTCCTCCGTGTAGCCGAGGATCTCCTCGGCGGCCGGGTTGACGCGCGTGAACCGCCCCTCGAAGTCGGCGACGGCGATCACGTCCCGCGACAGGGTGAAGATCCGGTCGAGCTCCTCCTGCGCCCGGTTGCGCCGCGCGGCGTTGAACCCCAGCGCGCCGCCGAGGGCGGCCACGACGAGGCCGCCGGCCAGGATGACCCAGGGCAGGACGGCGCCGGGACCCTCGACCGGCTCCCGCGGCACCGCGACGTCGAACCGCTGGCCCGCCGCCGTGAACGACCGCCGGATCGTGTTCCCGCTGCCGCCGCCGGCGCCGGCGCCGGGCGCGGCGTCCGCGGACGTGACCCGCACCGCGGGCAGGTCGGTGGCCGCCGCGCGCAGCCCGAGGTCGGAGACGAAGAGCGCCACGTACCCCGGCCGGAGCACCTGCCCGACGAGGTTCGGCGCCGGCGCGACGAGGAAGAGCCCGCGCGTGCCGTCGCTCGACGCGGCCATCGGGGTCGCGGACACGCCGTCGATGCGCCGCGCGCGAGCGAGCGCCGCGGCCATGCCGGGCGTCGCGCTCAGGTCGACTCCGGGCACGGCCAGCGGCGGGAAGCCGGAGACCAGCGTCGCCGGCAGGTACGAGGAGCGCGAGTCGCGGGGCACGACCCCGGAGTCGGGCGTCACGATGGACTGGCCGATGCGCCGCTCGTACGCCGCGCGCCGCGCGTTCGGGATCGGCTCGACCCACGCGGCGGCCGAGAAGCGCGCCGGGCTCAGCCAGCGCAGCGCGTTGCGGGTGAACTGGTCGCTCGTGACGCCGGTGCCGCTGCGATCCAGCATGAACTGGCGCAGGCTCTCGGCCAGCGACGCGGCCTGCACGACGCGGCCGCGGATCTGCACGGCCGCGACCTCGGCGGCGCGGTCGGAGTCGCGCCGCGCGTCGCGCTCGGCGAGCCCGTGGGCGAGGACGGAGCCCGCCAGGGTCACCGCCAGGAGCAGCGCCACGCGCACGACATGGCGCGGCTGCGCGGCCCATCCCCTGAGCGTGCTCGCGCGGGGGCGCATGTCACTGCCCGACGCGCGAGGCGACGCTTTGGCAGTTGGCGAGCGCCGCGTCGACCGACAGCTTGCCGCGGATCACCCCGGAGAACTGCTCGGTGCACCGATCGGCGACGTTTTGATACTCAGGAATCCCGACGTATCCGATCCCGGGCACGCCCGGCCGCGGCGTCGTGCCCGGATGGCCGATCGGCGCGGACTCGATCGCGGCGAGCGTCGGCCGCGCGAACCTGACGGTGGCCCGCCGGTAGTCGGGGATCCGGTAGGTCGATCGGCGGGTGCCCGGCGGGACGGTCGGCCAGCCGCCGGGGATCCTCGGGCCCGCCTCCCTGATGTACCGCGGCCCGGTCGCCCACGCGATGTACTTCCAGGCGAGGTCCCGCCGGCTCGACGACGCGGGGATGGCCAGCGCCCACGACCACAGCCAGCCCGACGACGGGGTCCGCTCGACCGGCGCGGGGACGTAGCCGTTCTTCCCCCGCACCGGGCTGTCGTCGGCCTCGAGGTTGCTCGCGGCGACGGTCGCGTCGTACCACAGTGCGACCTTGCCGGCCCGGTACTGGGCCAGGCACTGGTTGTAGGCCGCGTCCGCCGCGTGGCGCTCGCCCGCGTCCCTGACAAGGTCGGCGTAGAACTGGAGCGTCCGGTGGAACGCGGGCCGGTCGACCATCGCCCGGCCGACCGAGCCGTCCGGATTGGCGGACCACCACGTCCCGCCGAACGTGTTCAACATGGTGGTGAACGGCGCGCCGAGCTCGCCCCAGCCTGCCTTCCCGCGCAGGCAGATCCCGGCCCGGTCGCGCGTGTCGAGCCGCCGGGCGATGGCGGCGACCTGCGTCCACGTGGGGTGCGCGGGCATCGCGATGCCCGCCTTGCGCAGGATGTCCTTGCGGTACATCAGGAACGACGACTCGCCGTAGAACGGCGACGCGTAGAGCCGGCCGTGGTACGAGAGCGCGTTGCGGACCGACGGGATGACGTCGCCCAGCGCGTAGGCCCGGTCGGCGGCGGCCCTGGGCGTGAGGTCGACGATGTGGCCGTCGCGGCCGAACTGCGGCGCCTCGTAGGGGCCGATCATCACCGCGTCGAAGGCGCGGCCGCGTTCGGCCACATCGCGCGTGGTGACCTCGCGCAGCGTCCCCTCGTCGAGGATCGTGTAGTTGACCTTGATGCCGGTGCCGGCGGTGAAGAGCGACGGCGTGAGGCGGGCGAGGTCCTGCGTCTGCGGGTTGTCGACGATCGCGACGTTGATCGCACCACCATGGTGCGTCGCGCCGCCCTTGCCCGCACTTCCGCCGCAGCCGGCCCCGATCGTGCCCACCACCATCAGCAGAACGGCGACGCGGGCGAGTCGCCATGTTCCGGTGGTCTTGACCGTGGTAGCCAACACGAACGGCTCCTGGCACGAGGCTACTCCGCGCCGCCGGAGCGCCAAGCGTTTACGGGAGGATCGCCGCGAGCGACGCCGAGTCGGGTAGGGCGCCCCGCGCCCCGTCGGCCCGCGTCGACAGGGCGGCCGCGGCGTTGGCGATTCCGACGGCCGTGCGGAGATCGTCGCCGCGGGACAGCGACCAGGCGAGCGCGCCGGTCAACGCGTCGCCGGCGCCCGTGGTGTCCACGGGCGTGACCGGATGCGCGGGGATCGCGTCATGCCCCTGACGCGTCACGAGCCTGACGCCGTCGCCGCCGCACGTGACGACGACCGCGTCGACGCCGGCGGCGAGGAGGTCGTCCGGCGTCCGGGCGTCGCCGAGCCGGCCCACCTCGTGCTGGTTGGGCGTCAGGACCGTGGTCATGCGGAGCAGCCCGGCGGGCAGCGGCCGCGCCGGCGCGGGGTTCAGGACGAACGGCCAGCCGCGCTCGCGCGCGCAGGCGGCGGCCTGCTCCACGGCCTCCAGCGGGACCTCGAGCGACGCCACGACGACGGCGGAGCCGTCCTGCCCCTGCGCCGCGAAGGCCGCGCGCACGTCGCCGGCGGTGAGCGCGTCGTTGGCGCCGGGCGCGACGCCGATGAGGTTCTCGCCGGCGGCGTCGACGAGGATCGACGCGACCCCCGTGTCGGCGCCCGCCGTGGCCGTCATCCAGGTGGTGTCGACGCCCACGGCGTCGAGGTCGGCGCGCGCGAGGCGGCCGTGCGGGTCGTCGCCGACGCGCGCGATAAGCGTCGTCGCCGCCCCGAGCCGGGCCGCCGCCGCGGCCTGGTTGCCGCCCTTGCCGCCCGGCGTCTGCCGGAACGTCCCGCCCGTGACGGTCTCGCCCGGCGGCGGCAGCCGCGGCAGCCGGACGACGAGGTCGACGTTGACCGACCCGACGACGATCACGCTGGCCATCGCGGGGCCAGCCTACCTCGGCGTCACCCGCCGGCCTCGTCCCAAAGGCCGGGCGGGCATGGCCCCGCGGCCGATCGGCAGGGCCGAGCGCGCCACCTACGGTGCCGTCGATGTCCTCCTCCATCGCCACCAACGGGTCGCTCGCCCCGCCCTACCAGCACCTCGGGAGCGCGCTCGCCACCGACTACTTCCTCGTGCGCGAGCAGTTCAGCGACGAGCAGTGGAAGCACTTCATCGACACCCGCCGCTTCGTCGACGACGAGGTCCTGCCCGTCATCAACGACTACTGGGAGCGCGCCGAGCTGCCGTGGACGCTGTTCCGCCGGCTCGGCGAGCTGGGCCTCGTCGGCGACGACATCGACGGCTACGGCTGCCCCGGGATGAGCGCGCTGGCCTGCGGCCTGGTCCACATGGAGCTCAACCGCGGCGACGGCAGCCTCGGCACCTTCCTCGGGGTCCAGTCCGGCCTGGCGATGCGCTCGATCCACCAGCTCGGCTCCGACGAGCAGCGCGAGCGCTGGCTGCCCGGCCTGGCGCGCGTCGAGCAGACCGGCGCGTTCGCGCTGACGGAGCCGACGCACGGGTCGGACTCCATCGCGCTGGAGACCCGCGCCCGGCGCGACGGCGACTCCTACATCCTGGACGGCGCCAAGCGCTGGATCGGCAACGCGTCGGTGGCCGACGTCGTCGTCGTGTGGGCCCGCGACGACGCCGACGGCCAGGTCAAGGCGTTCCTGGTCGAGGGCGGCACGCCCGGCTTCACGGCCACGGCGATGACCGGCAAGGGCGCGCTGCGCGCGATCTGGCAGGCCGACATCGAGCTCGACGGCGTCCGCGTCCCGGCCGCGAACCGGCTGCCCGGCGCCACGAGCTTCAAGGACGCCGGCCGCGTGCTGACGGCCACGCGCGCCGGGTGCGCGTGGGGCGCGCTCGGCCACGCGGTGGCCGCCTACGACACCGCCCTGACCTACAGCCTCCAGCGCGAGCAGTTCGGCCGCGCGCTGGGGAGCTTCCAGATCGTGCAGGACCGCCTGGTCAAGATGCTCGCCGAGGTCACGGCGATGCAGCTCTACTGCATGCAGGTCGCGCGCCTGTCGGACGCCGGCCGGCTGACCGGCACGATCGCGGGCCTGGCCAAGCTCAACAACACGCGCAAGGCGCGCTGGGTGATCTCCGAGGCGCGCGACCTCCTCGGCGGCAACGGGATCCTGCTCGAGAACCACGTCATCCGGCACATGAGCGACATCGAGGCGATCCACACCTATGAGGGAACCGAGACGATGCAGGCCCTGATCGTCGGCCGCGACATCACCGGCATCGGCGCCTTCGTCTGATCGCGGCGCGCTCGGGTGTGCCCACCCCGCACGCCGGGATGCGGGCCACCTTGGCGTCCGGCGGCCGCTGGGACACCCTCTCGTCATGCGCGATTCCAGGCGCCACGGGAGACGCGGCCGCCGGCGCCGCCGGCGGCGCGGCGGGCCCAAGCTCGACGCCCTCACGGCGCTGCTGATCGGCCGCGCGACCTGGCGGATGTTCCGCGGGCGCTGGCCCTGGCAGGCCGGCTGGCGCCCGTACCGCTACCGCTAGCGCCGCGATCTAGGCGATCGGCAGGCTCAGGACGAACACCAGGCCGCCTGCCAGCAGCACGCCGGCGACCACGAGCACGACGCCGCGCAGGCGCAGCCACTCGAGGCGCAGCGAGATGCCCGCGAAGAAGAGCACGGCCGCGAAGAAGACGGTCGACAGGATGTACTTGTCGTCGTAGGTCTTGGCGTCGGTGCCCTGCTGGTAGAGCGTGTCGGCCTGGCCGTCCAGGCGGTGGGACGCCGCGGTCGCGGCGAGCCGGTACTGCGGCATGAAGGTCGGTCCCGGGATCGCGTCCGGGTTGGTGAACGGCTTCTGCGCGAGCCACGCGCGGAAGGCGGGGACGAACTCGGGCCGGAAGCGGCGCTCGTAGACCCTCGCGGTCTGCGTGCGGCCGCTCTGCCGCGCGTCGAGCCACCCGTTGAAGTTCAACAGGTCGTCGATCCGCAGCTGGCCCGCGGCGGTCGCTTGCTGCTGGGCCTTGATCCGCGTCGCTGACGCCCGCGCGTAGTGCTGGGACTGCTCGCCCGACCACCGCGCCGCCTGGTAGCCGCTCCACGCGGTCGCCAGCGTCGTCAACGACATCAACAGCACCGCGGCGAGCTCGAGCCGGCGCTCCAGGCGGGAGACCCCTCCCGGCGGGTTCGTCTTCTCGGTCAGCTCGTGCGGGGCATGCACGTGGACGTGCGACATCACGGATCCAGGAGTCCCACGGTCCGCGCCCGCGCGACGGCCATCGAGCGCGACGACGCGTCGAGCTTGCGGTAGACCGCGTGCGCCTGCGTCTTGACCGTGTTGGTCGAGACGTGCAGCCGCTCGGCGATCTCCCGGAACGCGAGGTGGCTCGGCAGGAAGCGCAGGACGCGCAGCTCGGCGGTCGTCAGCGAGGTGGGCCCGGCGAGCGCCTCGACGGCGAACGTGTCGGCGCGCGCCCACGCGTCGTCCAGCCACGCGCGGAGCCGGACGGCGTCCGGGATCCGCGCCGCCCGGCGCGCCGCCTCGGCCGTCAGCGCCCGCGCGGCCGTGACGTCGCTGAGCCGTAGGTGCGCGCGGGCCAGGGCCAGGCGCGCGTGGGCGTCGTACCACGGCGCGACGCCGTCGCCGGCGCCCAGCAGCCGCTGCGCCTCCTCGACGTCGGCCCGCGCGTCCTCCGCGCAGCCCCTGTAGGCCCGCGCGAAGCCCGAGACCGCGTACACCAGCCCGCACGACGCGGGGTCGTCCAGGCCCGACGCCACGACGCAGTCGCGCGCCCGCTCGGCGAGCAGCGCGCCCTCGTCGACGTCGCCGTCGAACAGCGCCTGCAGCGCCAGCTCGGCCAGGCACAGCGCCTCGATGGCCGGCAGCAGCCCGGAGGCGCGCCGGACGCCCTCGTCCAGGTCGTCGCGCGCCGGCCCGCGCGCGCCCAGCTGGCCGTGGGCGACGCCGCGCAGCAGGTGGCAGACCGGCCGCCACGCGCTGTCGGCCGGCGTCAGCGCCAGGGCGGCGGACGCGCGGTCGCGCAGCGTCGCCGCCTCGCCGGACCAGACCGTCGCGCGCACCAGGCGCGCCGCGACCTCGACCCAGGCCTCGTCGCCGCCCCAGCGGCCGCCGGCGCCGCGCTCGGCCGCGATGACCCAGCGCTCGACCTGGTCGCGCTCGCCGTGGGCCAGCGCGGTCAGCGCGGCGGTCAACGCGAGCTGCGGCCGGCGCCGGACCTGCACGTCGCCGATCCGCAGCAGCCACTCGCGCAGCGCGTCGGTGCCCCCGGCGAACAGCAGGCTCGGCGCGATCTTCCACAGCAGCGTCGCCGCGCGGTCGAGGTGGACGCCGGCGATCGCGTGGTCGATCGCCTCCGGCAGCTGGCCGGCGTCCTGGTAGTACGCGCTGGCGCGGGCGTGCAGCGTCCGCTCCCGCTCGTGGCCGGCCCGGCGCCGCCGGGCGCGCAGCATGCCGGCCAGCAGCGGGTGCAGGCGGAACCGCTCCTCGGCGCGGTCCAGCGGCCGGATCGGCACCGGCGACCGGCCGAGGTCGTAGAGGACGCCGCCGGAGTCCTGGCGCTGCAGGACGAAGTCGCAGACCGGACCGGACAGCGTGTCGAGGATCGCCACATCGGTGAGGAACGCCAAGCGATCCGGGGCGAGGTCGCAGAGCACCTCGTCGGCCAGGTAGTCCGCGACGACGCGGTCGGCGCCGCCGAAGCGCTCCACCGCCGCCTCGCGGTCCTCCTCGCCGGCCAGGGCCAGGACCGCCAGCCGCACGCCGCACGGCCACCCCTCCGTCCGCGCCATCAGCGTCGCGAGCGCCGCCGGCTCCAGCGCGATCCCCGCGCCGCGCAGCAGCACCGCCGCCTCGCCGCCGGTCAGCGCCAGGTCCTCCGACCCGAGCTCGAGCACCGGCCAGGCCGAGCGCAGCCGCGCGAACGGGCGCGGCGGCGCCGTGCGCCCCGACAGGACGAGCGTGACCCCGCAGGGCAGGTCGCGCGCGACCGCGTGCTGCGCCTGCGCGGCGACGGCGCCGCCGTGCGCGTCGGCGTCGTCGACGATCAGCAGCGCGTCGCGCGGCTCGGCCGCCAGCTCGGCGACCGACCCGTCGAGCGCGGCCAGCGCGTCGACCACCGACCCGCGGCGGCGGTCGACGCGGATCCACCACGCGGGCCGCACGTCGGCCCGCGTCCACGCCTCGAGCAGCGCGGTCTTGCCGTAGCCGGCGGGCGCGGTGAGCGCGACGGCGCGGACCGGCGCGGCGGCCAGCAGGCGGCGGACGAGGCGCGCCCGCGGCTCGACACGCTCCGGGATCGGCGCCGCGGGGACCGGCAGATGGGCGACGGGCGCGGGGGGCGCGGTGCCGTCGCGGCGGAGCTCGGCGGAGGGAGGGCCGGACACGCGATCACCTCGTCTCGATGGGGTGACGGGGGCGCGTCCACTGTCCGCCTCCGGCCTCCGGCCGGCAAGGGCGCGGGCCTGCCCGCGCCGGGGTGGCCCACACCACCGGCCGGCGCTCACCCGGATCGGATGATGATCGCCCGGCGGCCGGCGACGACCATCGCCAGGCCATGTCGCAACAACCGATGACGCCGCTCACGGCGAACGTCACGCGCTCGCAGTCCGACCAGCTCGTGACCCACTGGTATGGCTGGTTCTGGGTCGTCAGCTCCCTGTTCTGGCCGCGGATCTGCCTCCTGACCATGTGGATCTTCGGGGGGCTCGTGGGTGACGCCTTCGACCACCGCTCGGTCCTCACGGTCGGCGGCTTCCTCCTGCTTCCGTGGACCACCTTGGGCTACGCCCTGATGTGGGGCCTGACGTCCGACGGCGTCTTCGGCTGGGAGTGGGCCGTCGTCGCGTTCTCGCTGTTCCTCGACCTCGTGACGTACATCGAGGCCCGCTACCTCGTCACCAACTGATCGGAAGACGCACGCATGGCCTCCGTAGCGAGCAGCACCCCGCAGAACGACGCCGCGCCGCAGTCCGCCGCGGCGCCCTCCCCCTTCCCGCCGATCGCCGACTACGCGTTCCTCTCGGACTGCCACACCGGCGCGCTGGTGGCCCCGGACGGCGCGATCGACTGGCTGTGCGTGCCAAGCTTCGACGCGCCGAGCGTCTTCGGGACGCTGCTGGACCGCGGCGCCGGCTTCTTCCGCCTGGGCCCGTTCGGCATCAACGTCCCGTCGTCGCGCGACTACGAGCCGGGGACCAACACGCTGATCACGACCTGGCACGTCCCGGGCGGCTGGCTCCGCGTCCGCGACGCGCTGACGATGGGCCCGCGCCTCCACGAGGACACCGTCACCCCGCACACCCGCCCGCCGACCGACGACGACGCCGAGCACCTCCTCGTCCGCACGGTGGAGTGCCTCGAGGGCAGCGCCGAGGTCGAGCTGATCTGCGAGCCGGCCTTCGACTACGGCAGCGCGCCGGCCGAGTGGACGCTCAACGGCGACGGCCTCCGCCACGAGGCCGACGCCACCGGCGCCGGGCTGACGATCCGGCTGCGCACCGACATGGCGCTCGGCATCGAGGGCGACCGCGTGCGCGCCCGCCACGTGCTGAAGGAGGGCGACCGGGTCTTCTGCTCGCTGTCGTGGGCCGCAGGCCTGGCCTCGCCGGTCGACGCCGACGACGCGCACGCGCGGCTCGAGGCCACCCAGGACTTCTGGCGCAACTGGCTCGAGCGCGCCCGGATCCCCGACCACCGCTGGCGCCCCTACCTCCAGCGCTCGGCGCTGGCGATCAAGGGCCTGACCTACATGCCGACCGGCGCGACGGTCGCGGCGAGCACGACGTCGCTGCCCGAGACGCCCGGCGGCGAGCGCAACTGGGACTACCGGTTCACGTGGATGCGCGACTCCACGTTCACGCTGCAGGCGCTCCACTGGCTCAACCTCGACTGGGAGGCCGACGAGTTCATGCAGTTCATCGGCGACCTGATCGCCAACGAGGACGGCTCGCTGCAGATCATGTACGGGATCGACGGGCGCCGCGACCTGACCGAGAGCACGCGCGACGGGCTGTCGGGGTACGCGGGCGCCAGGCCCGTGCGGGTCGGCAACGGCGCCTACAGCCAGCGCCAGAACGACGTCTACGGCGCGGTGCTGGACTCGCTCCTGCTGCACACGCGCCGGAGCGAGCGGATGCCGCGGCGCCTGTGGCCGATCATCCAGGCCCAGGCCGCCGGCGCGACGCGCGTCTGGCGCGAGCCCGACCAGGGCATCTGGGAGGCGCGCGGCGCCCCGCAGCACTACGTGTCCTCCAAGTTGATGTGCTGGGTCGCGATGGACCGCGCGGCCAAGCTCGCCGAGATCCGCGGCGAGCCGGAGCCGATGGCGGCGTGGCAGGCGACCGCCGACGAGATCAAGGACGACATCTTGGAGCACGGCCTCACCGCCGACGGCGTGCTGCGCCAGCACTACGACACCGACGCGCTCGACGCCTCCACCCTCCTGGCGGGGATGTTCGGCTTCCTGCCGCCCGAGGACCCGCGGCTGCACGCGAGCGTGATGGCGATCGAGCGCGACCTCACCGAGCAGGGCTTCGTCCTGCGCTACCGGACCGGCGAGACCGACGACGGGCTGTCGGGCAAGGAGGGCACGTTCCTGATCTGCTCGTTCTGGCTCGTGTCCGCGCTGACGATCGTCGGCGAGTACCAGCGGGCGCGCGACCTGATGGAGCGGCTGCTGCGCGTGGCCTCCCCGCTGTCCCTGTACGCCGAGGAGTACGACGCCGACACCGGCCGTCACCTCGGCAACTTCCCGCAGGCGTTCTCGCACCTGGCGCTGATCCAGGCCGCGGCCCTGCTCATCCTCGTCGAGCGCACGGAGGAGCTGCGATGAGGTCGGGGCACGTTCGATGAGCTCCTACGACGTCATCGTCATCGGCAGCGGCGCGGGCGGCGGCACGCTCGTCAACGCGCTCGCGCCGTCGGGCAAGCGCGTCCTGCTGCTCGAGCGCGGCGACTGGCTGCCGCGCGAGCCGGCCAACTGGGACAGCCACGACGTCTTCGTGGACAACCGCTACGTGTCGGCCGACACCTGGTATGACGAGCGCGACAAGCCGTTCCAACCCCAGGTCCACTACTTCGTCGGCGGCGCCACGAAGCTGTACGGCGCGGCGCTCTACCGGCTGCGCGCCGAGGACTTCGGCGCGCTGCGCCACCACGACGGGATCTCTCCCGCGTGGCCGATCCCCTACGACGCGATGGAGCCGTACTACACGCGCGCGGAGATGATGTACCACGTGCACGGCGCCCGCGGCGAGGACCCGACCGAGCCGCCGTCCAGCGGGCCCTACCCGCACCCGCCGGTGTCCCACGAGCCGCGGATCCAGCAGCTCTCCGACGACTTCGCGGCCGCCGGCCACGAGCCGTTCCACGCGCCCTGCGGCGTGATGCTGGACGAGCGCAACATGCCCTACAGCGCCTGCGTGCGCTGCTCGACCTGCGACGGCTTCCCGTGCCTCGTGCACGCGAAGTCCGACGCGGAGGTGCTCGGCGTCCGGCCCGCCGTCGAGCACCGCAACGTGACGCTGCTGACCGGCGCCCGCGCCGTGCGGCTGGAGACCGACGACGCCGGGACGACCGTGACCGGCGTCGTCGTCGAGCGCGACGGCCGGCGCGAGACGATGACCGGCGACCTCGTCGTCGTCGCCTGCGGCGCCGCCAACAGCGCGAAGCTGCTGCTCGCGTCGGCCAGCGACCGCCACCCCAACGGCCTGGCCAACGGCTCCGACCAGGTCGGCCGCAACTACATGTTCCACAACAGCCAGGCGGTCCTGGCGCTGTCGGTCGAGCCCAACCCGACCGTGTTCCAGAAGACGCTCGGCGTCAACACCTATTACTTCGCGACCAAGGACATCGACTTCCCGCTGGGCAACATCCAGATGGTCGGCAAGTCCGACGCCGAGATGTACCGGGGCGAGAAGCCGCTGCAGACGCGGCTGGCGCCGGAGCGGACGCTGAACGACGTCGCCCGCCACGCCGTCGACTTCTGGCTGTCGACCGAGGACCTGCCGCGCGCCGGCAACCGCGTGACGCTGCGCGACGACGGCAGCGTCCGCCTGGCCTACACGCCGAGCAACGAGGTCCCCAAGCAGCGCCTCCTGCACGAGCTGAAGTCGATGCTCAAGCACCTGGGCATGCGCCACGACCACCTGGTCCCGCGCCACGCCTACCTCAAGAATGAGATCCCGGTGGCCGGCTGCGCCCACCAGGCCGGCACGTGCCGGTTCGGCAGCGACCCGGCGACGTCGGTCCTCGACACCGACTGCCGCGCCCACGAGGTCGACAACCTCTACGTCGTCGACACGAGCTTCTTCCCGAGCATCGGGGCCGTCAACCCGGCGCTGACGGCGATGGCCAACGCGCTGCGCGTCGGCGACCACCTGCTGGAGCGCATGGGCGCGACGGCGCGAACCACGAAGGACGAGGCCGCCCATGCCGCGTGACCCAGACCACGCGCAGCGCCACGTCGTCATCGTCGGCGGCGGCTTCGCCGGCGTCGGCTGCGCCCGCCGCCTGGCGGGCCGCGACGACGTGCGCGTGACGCTGAGCGACCGCAACAACTACCACCAGTTCCAGCCGCTGCTCTACCAGGTCGCGACCTCGCAGCTGGCGCCCAGCGACGTCGCCTACTCGCTGCGCAAGCTGTTCGCCGACGACGAGAACATCGACGTGGACCTCGCGGAGGTCGTGGCGATCGACACGGCCGCGCGCACCGTGACGACGGCCGACGGCGCGGTCGTCGCGGGCGACGCGATCGTCATCGCCGCCGGCTCGCAGCCGAACTTCTTCCGCACGCCCGGCGCCGCCGAGCACGCGTTCCCGCTGTACTCGCTCGACGACGCGGTGCGGCTGCGCTCCCGCATCCTCGGCGTCTTCGAGGAGGCCGACCGCGACGCGTCGCTCATCGAGCAGGGCGCCCTGAACTTCGTGGTCGTCGGCGGCGGCCCGACCGGCGTGGAGATCGCCGGCGCGCTGGCCGACCTCATCCACGAGACCATGGCCGCCGAGTACCACGACGTCGCGGTGACGTCCGCGCAGATCCACCTCGTCGACCTCGGCCCGACGCTGCTGGGCCCGTTCTCCGAGGACGCCCACGACTACGTCGCCAAGGTGCTCGGGCGCAAGCACGTCCGCCTGCACCTCGGCGTGGCGGTGAGCGAGGTCGGCGCCGGGCACGTCACGCTCGCCGACGGGACGACGATCCGCACGCGCTGCGTCATCTGGGGCGGCGGCAACATGGCCCCGGAGGTCGCCGGCGCGCTGCCCCACGCCCAGGGCCGCGGCGGCCGCCTCGGCGTCGAGTCCGACCTCTGCCTCCCCGGCGCGGCCGGCATCTACGCGGCGGGCGACATCGCCAACATCCCGGCCGCCGACGGGACGACGCTGCCCCAGCTGGGCTCCGTCGCGCTCCAGAGCGGCCGGCACGTCGCCGACATGGTGATGGCCGACCTGGCGGGGCACCCGCGCAAGGCCTTCAACTACCACGACAAGGGCATCATGGCGATGATCGGGCGCGGCGCGGCGATCGCCGAGGTCGGCGCGCACCGCCACGAGCTGCACGGCGCCATCGCGTTCTCGGCCTGGCTCGGCGTCCACGCCCAGCTCATGACCGGCGTGCGCAACCGCGTCGACGCGTTCATCAACTGGGGCTCGGACTACTTCACCTCGCACCGCGGGCCGCAGATCCTCGACCGGGCCGGCGCCGCGCACATCGACTGGGACGAGGACGCCGCGCCGCCGCTGGCCTCCGCGGGCGCGCGCGACGCGCGCTGATCGCGCCGTCGCTGCGGCCCTGCGCCGATGACCGTCGTCTCGGCCATCGCGATCGTCGCGGCCGTCATCGCCCTGGCGGTGACCGCGATGCTGCTCGTCCGGCGCCGCGCGCCCGCCGGCAGCGTCTTCGAGGACGGCGACCGCGCCTCCGGCGTCTTCGGGGTCCTGGCGACCGGCTTCTCGGTCCTGCTGGGGCTGATCGTCTTCCTCGCGTTCACCAGCTACGACCAGTCGCGCAGCGGCGCGGAGACCGAGGCCGTCGTGCTCCGGCAGCAGTTCGAGACCGCGCAGTTCCTCCCGGAGCCCGCGCGCACCCAGCTCGGCGGGGAGCTCGTCTGCTACGCCCGCGCCGTGGTCCACCAGGAGTGGCCGCGGCTGGCCGCCGGCACCGAGGGCGAGGCGTTCAACCCGTGGACCGTGCCGATGTTCCGAACGATCAAGACCGTCACGCCCAAGAACGGGCCCGAGCAGACGGCCTATGACAACTGGATGGACTTCACCAGCGACCGCGAGCAGGCGCGCAGCGACCGCGTGCACGGCGCCGTCGGCGTGATCCCGAGGGCCCTGTGGGTCGTGCTGTTCTTCATCGCGGCGACGATCTTCGCGTTCATGCTCTTCCTCGCCGACAGCGGCGAGCGCTGGTACGCCCAGGCCATGTTGATGGGGTCGGTCGCCGGCGTGATCACCGCGACCCTGCTGCTCATCGCCTTCCTCAACAGCCCGATCCGCGCCCACGGCGGGCTGCAGCCGACCGCGATGACCCGTGCGCTGGCCGTCCTGGACCAGGAGCGCGCCGCGGTCGGCGACCGGTCGCCGCCCCCGTGCGACACGACCGGCGCGCGGACCGTCTAGGGCGACGTCCCCGGCTCGCGCCGCTCCTCGAGCGCCCGCTCGATCGCGGTCACGCGGTCCAGGATCTCGCGCAGCAGCGCGGCGTCGCTGGCCGCGTCCTCGCCGCGCAGCTGCTCGACCTCCACCGCGCGCTCCTCCTGGTCGGAGGACACGAAGTAGGAGGTGATCGTCGCCGTCAGCACCGACAGGAACGTGACGCCGACGACCATCACGCCCGCGCCGACCACGCGGCCCCAGCTGGTGTGGGGCACCACGTCGCCGTAGCCGACGGTGGTCAGCGTCTGCAGCGACCACCACATCCCGTCGCCGACGGTGGAGAAGTCGCGGCGGTCGATCAGCCAGACGAGGATCCCGGCCCCGATCCCGAGGAGGAGCGTCACCGCCGACAGGTAGCGGAACACGTGCCTCCCGGCGATCGCGCGCTCCGCGCGCCGCTCGAAGCGCTCGCGATGGCGTCGCGGCGGTCGTCCGCCACGGCGCGCGCCGGCGGGGCCCAGGGCCTCGCCGGCGCCGTCGTCGTGAATCACCGGCGCGAGGTGCGCCGGGCGGTGCGTCGGCCGGTACGGCGTGCGACGCGGCGAGCTCCGAACATGGGCAGTCCTTTCGCGGTCGTCGGGTGGACAGGGATGTGCGCGTTCAGGAGGACGCGGCGGTCTCCAGCGCGGCCAGCTCCTGCGCCTCCGCGGCCTCCATGAGGCCGATGGCGACGAGGTCGACCGGGCTGATGAAGCCGTCGCTGATCCGGAAGCCGTTGGCCCGCGCGATCGCGTCGCGCAGCGGCACGGCCCAGTGGTGCTCGATGAGCAGCAGCGCGGCGGCGGAGTCGTTGGGGATCTCCTCCAGCACGTCCCACTCGTCGGCGTCGTCGAAGACCTCCAGACCGCCGCCCTCGGCCACGGCCTCCGCGCCCAGAACGGCGCCGGCGGCCATGCCCTCCTCGCCTTCGAGCCCGAGCCCGATCAGCGCGGCGACGGTGCTGCCGAGCTCGACGGCCTCGTCCTCGGAGAGGTTGCTGAGGTGCTCGACCTCGACCTCGCCCTCGGCGTCCTTGTACACGGCGAGCGCGTCGATGACGCGCACCGTGTCGCTCGCGCGCAGGCGCTCGAGCTCCTCGATGATCTCGCCATGGAAGTTGGGGTGCGAGAACCCCAGAACGATCAACTGCACGGGACCGATCGCCATCTCTGCTCCGTTCCTGTCGCGGTCGTGGGGACCGATCGTCCGCCGGGCGCGCGGAACCCGCATCACCCCGTCGGGGTGATGCCGACTCCCCGGCGGCGGCGCTCTACTCGCCACCATGGCCGCCGATCCGCTCGCGCTGCTGCGCAGCAAGAGCTACGTGCAGCTCCTCGTGCTGGCGGCGCTGATCGGCGCGCCGATCTCCGCGCTCGCCTACGGCTACCTCAAGCTCGTGGCCGTCCTGCAGAAGGAGCTGTTCGACGACCTGCCGGGCCAGCTCGGCTTCGCCTCGACGCCGGCGTGGTGGCCGCTGCCGCTGCTGGTGATCGCGGGGCTCCTCACCGCGCCGGCGATCAGGTTCCTGCCCGGCCACGGCGGCCACTCCCCCGCCGACGGCTTCAAGGCCTCCGGCGCCGTGCCGCCGATCGACCTGCCCGGGATCTTCGCCGCGTCGCTGGCCACGCTGGCCTTCGGCGCCGTGCTCGGGCCCGAGGCGCCGCTGATCCTCATGGGCAGCGGGCTCGGCGTGCTGGCGATGCGGCTCGCCGCGCGCGGCGCGCCCGACCGGGCGGCCGCGATCATCGCCGCGGCCGGGAGCTTCGCGGCGATCAGCTCCCTGCTCGGCTCGCCCCTGGTCGGCGCGTTCCTGCTCCTGGAGGCCGCCGGCCTGGGTGGCCCGATGCTCGGCGTCGTCCTGCTCCCGGGCCTGCTGGCCGCCGGCCTGGGGTCGCTGATCTTCGTCGGGCTGGACTCGCTGACCGGCTTCGGCACGCTGACCCTCGCGATCCCCGACCTGCCGCCCGTCGGCCCGCCCACGGTGACGTGGCTGTTGTGGGCGCTGGCCTTCGGGCTGGTCGCGCCGTTCGGCGGGCGGGCGATCACCGCACTCGCCATCGCCGTGCGGACGGTCGTCGAGCCGCGCATGCTGCTCGCCATGCCGGTGCTCGGCCTGCTCATCGGCGGGCTGGCCGTCGCGTTCGACCAGGTGACGACCGGCCACTCCACGAGCTACGTGCTGTTCTCCGGCCAGGACGCGATCGGCCCGCTGATCACGGGCGCCTCGGGCTGGTCGGTGGGCGCGCTGCTGGCGGTGCTGGCCGCCAAGGGCCTCGCCTACAGCCTGTCGCTGAGCAGCTTCCGCGGCGGTCCGGTGTTCCCCGCGCTCTTCCTCGGCGCGGCCGGCGGCGTCGCCGCCTCGCACCTGCCCGGCCTGCCGCTGGTGCCCGCGGTCGCGATGGGCATCGGGGCGATGTCCACGACGATGCTGCGGCTGCCGCTCACCTCTGCGCTGCTCGCGGCGCTGCTGCTGGGCTCCGACGGCACGAACGTCCTGCCGGTCGTGATCGTCGCGGTCGTCGTCTCCCACGTCGTGACCGCGCGCCTGACGCCCGTTCATCCCGATCAGGTGATGACCGAGCCGCCGCCGGACCAGAGCATCGCGCCATGGCCTCCGCCGTCACCCCCCAGCGCCGACCGGCCGCCAGCCCCGGAGCCGGCGACGAGCAGCCCGCCGACGTCCTAGTCATCTTCGGCATCTCGGGCGACCTCGCCAAGGTGATGACCCTGCACTCGCTGTACCGCCTGGAGCGGCGCGGCCTGCTGAACTTCCCGATCGTCGGGGTCGCCGCCGACGACTGGAGCCACGACGACCTCAAGCAGCGCACCCGCGAGGCGATCGTCGCCTCCGGCGAGCCGCTGGACCCCAAGGTGTTCGACCGCCTGGCGGGCCGGCTGAGCTACATCCCGGGCGACTTCGGCGACCCCGACACGTTCGCCCGCGTCGGCGCCGCGATCAAGGGCGCCAGCAAGCCGGTCTTCTACCTCGAGATCCCGCCGTTCCTGTTCGGCCCCGTCATCAAGGGCCTGGCCGACGCGCGCCTCACCGAGCACGCCCGCGTGGTCGTCGAGAAGCCGTTCGGCCACGACGTCGCGTCCGCCCGCGCGCTGGCCGAGGAGATCCACCGCCACCTCCACGAGTCCCAGCTGTTCCGGATCGACCACTTCCTGGGCAAGATGGGGATCGTCGAGATCCTGTTCCTGCGCTTCGGCAACACGATGCTCGAGCCGGTCTGGAACCGCAACTACCTGTCCTCGGTCCAGATCACGATGGCCGAGAGCTTCGGCGTCGAGGACCGCGGCCACTTCTACGACCCGGTCGGCGCGCTGCGCGACGTGGTCGTCAACCACATGATGCAGGTGGTCGCCGCCGCCGCGATGGAGGCGCCCGCCGGCCGCGACCCGAGCACGATCAAGGACCAGATCGCGTCGCTGTTCAAGGCGATGCCCGCGGCCGACCCGAGCGCCTACGTCCGCGGCCAGTACGACGGCTACCGCGACATCCCCGGCGTCGCGCCGGACTCGCAGACCGAGACGTACGCCGCGCTGAAGCTCGAGATCGAGAACTGGCGCTGGTCCGGCGTGCCCTTCTACCTGCGCACCGGCAAGCACCTGCCGATCACCCAGACCGAGCTGCGGCTGGTCTTCGAGCGCCCGCCCCAGCTGGGCTTCGACATGATCCACGGCGGCCATCCCGAGCCCGACGAGCTCGTCGTCAAGCTCGACCCCACGACCGGCGTCCGGCTGCTGCTGCAGGCGCGGCACGGCACGCCGCCGAGCAACAAGCCCATCCACCTCGACATGGAGTTCGCCGACGAGGGCGGCGAGGGCCCGGCGCCCTACGAGGTCCTGCTGCACGCCGCGATGCAGGGCCAGTCCGCGCGCTTCACGCGGCAGGACAGCGTCGAGGAGGCGTGGCGCATCATGCAGCCGCTGCTCGACAGCCCGCCGCCCGTGCAGCCCTACGCGAAGGGCACGTGGGGCCCGGACGCCGCCGACAGGCTGCTGGCCGGCCACGGCCGCTGGCACGGCCCGTGGGACCAGCGCACGCCGGACTCAGTCGACTGACCGTTCGACGACGCGCCCGCCGTCCAGCGTCACGACCGCGTCGACGGCGTCGAGCCCTTCGGGGCGGTGAGTGATCAGTAGGACCGTGCGGTCGCCGGCCGCGGCGAACACGTCGCGCATCAGCGCCGCCGCGGTGGCCTCGTCGAGGTGGGCGGTCGGCTCGTCGAGGACGAGCACCGGCGCGCGCGAGAGCAGCGCACGCGCCAGGACGATCCGCTGGCGCTGGCCGCCCGAGAGCGCGCGGCCGCGCTCGCCGACCGCGGTGTCCCAGCCGTCGGGCAGGCCGCGCACCCACGGCCCGATGCGGGCGCGGTCCAGCGCGGCGGTCAGCTCGACGTCGGTGCAGCCCGGCCGCGCGAGCCGGACGTTGTCGGCGATCGACGTCGCGAAGAGGTGCGCGTCCTGGCCGGCGACGGCGACCGCCGCGCGCACGTCCTGCTGGCGGTAGTCGCGCAGGTCGCGGCCGGCCAGCGTGACGCGGCCGGCCTCGGGGTCCAGGAAGCGCAGCAGCAGGTTGACGACGGTCGTCTTGCCCGCGCCGCTGGGGCCGACGAGCGCGACGCGCGCGCCCGGCTCCAGGCGGAGCGTCACGTCGTCCAGCGCCGGACGCTCGCCGGGCCCGTAGCGCGCGCGGACGTGCTCCAGCTCCAGGACCGCGCGGCGCGGCGGCGCCGGCGCGGGGTCGGGCGGGTCGGCCACGCGCGGCTCGGTGTCGATCAGCTCCAGCAGGCGCCCGCCGGCGGCCAGCGCGGCGGGCAGCTCGCGCGCGCTGGCGATCAGCGGGGCCACCGCCTCGAACGCCGCCAGCGCCAGCAGGGCCAGCGAGGCGACGAGGACGCGGTCCAGGCGCCCGTCGGCGTGCGCGGCGGCGGCGACGAGCAGCGTGCCGGCGACGGTCGCCGCGGCGATCGCGACGCCGAGGGCCTCGCCGAGGCCGCCGCCGATGGCGTCGCGGCGCGCGAGGCGGACGAGGTCGCGATCGGCCGCCGCGGTGCGCCGCAGCGCCTGGTCGCCCGCGCCATAGACCACCAGCTCGGGCGCGGCGACGAGCGCGTCGAGCAGCTCGGCCGAGAGCGTCCCGCGCGCCGCGGCCTGCCGCGCCTGGGCCCGGCGGCCGAGGGCGGCGACCAGCGCGGGCGCCGCGACGCCGGCGAACAGGAGCCCGGCGGCGAGGATCACGGCGGCGGCCGGCAGGACGACCGCGGCGGCGCCGACGCACGCCGCACCGGCCAGGAGCGCGACCAGCGGCGGGACGACGCCGCGCAGCGCCAGCTCCTGGAGCCGGTCGACGTCGGCCACGACGCGCGCGAGCAGGTCGCCGTCGCGATGGCCCTGCAGCTGCGCGGGCGCCAGCGGCTCGATCCGGTGGTAGACCGCTACGCGGGCGCGCGCGAGCCCGCGCAGCGCGACGTCGTGCGAGGCGAGGCGCTCGGCGTAGCGCGCTAGCGGCCGCGCCAGCCCGAAGAAGCGCACGGCGACGATCGCGGTCCCGAGCGACAGGATCGCCGGCCGCTCCGCCGCGCGGGTGATCAGGTAGCCCGCGGTCCCCATCAGGCCGGCGCCGCAGATCACGGTCAGCGCGCCGAGCAGGGCCGCGAGCGCCACGCGCCGGCGCGGCGCGCGCGCGAGGCCCAGCAGGCGGGCGAACGTGCCGCTCACGGCGTCGCCGCCAGCGGCGAGTCCTCGCCCGGGCGGGCGAGGCGGATGACGCGGTCGGCGCAGGCGACGAGCTCCGGCCGGTGCGCGATCACCAGGACCGTGCGGCGCGCCCCGAGCCGCGCGACCGCCTCGCCGACCACGGCGACGCTGGTCGGGTCCAGGTCGGCGGTCGGCTCGTCGAGCACGACGAGCGCGGCGTCGCGCAGGAACGCGCGGGCCAGCGCGACGCGCCGCACCTGGCCGGCCGACAGCGGCCGGCCGCCGTCGCCCACGCGCGTCGCGTAGCCGTCGGGCAGCGCGCGCGTGAACGCGTCGGCGCCCGCGAGCATCGCGGCCTCGCGCACGGCCCGGTCGCCGGCGCAGCGGTCGCCGAGGCGGATGTTGTCCGCGATGCTCGCCGGCAGCAGCGTCGGGTGCTGGGGCACCCACGCGAGCTGGCCCATCCACCACTCGCGCCGGCACTGGACGAGGTCGATGGCGCCGACCGTGACGCGACCCGCGGTCGGGCGCAGGAGGCCGAGGACCAGCGCGGCGACCGTGCTCTTGCCCGCGCCGCTCTCGCCGACCAGCGCCAGCGTCTCCCCCGGCGCGAGCTCCAGGTCGACGCCGTCCAGGACCGGTGTCGCCCGCGTCGGGTAGGCGAACGACACGGCCTCCAGGCGCACGGGCACGAGGCGCGGGCTCGGCGGGCGCCAGTGCCCGGCGGCCGAGGCGCGGCCGGGCGCCTCCAGCAGCCCGAGCATCCGCTGCGCGACCGCGAGCCCGTCGGCGCTGGCGTGGTACTCGGCGCCGAGGCGGCGCAGCGGCAGGTACAGCTCCGGCGCCAGGATCAGGACCGTCAGCCCGGCCTGGAGCCCGAGGCCGCCGTCGACCAGGCGCCCGCCGGCGAGCACCGCGACGAGCGCGACGCCCAACGTCGCCGCCAGCTCCAGCACCGAGCCCGACAGGAAGGTCACGCGCAGGGTGGCGAGCGTCGCGCGGCGGTGGCGCTCACCCGCCGCGGCCAGCGTCACGGCCTGCTCGCGGGCGCGGCCCAGCGCGCGCAGCGTCGGCAGGCCGCGCAGGAGGTCGAGGAAGTGCGATGACAAGGCCGCCAGCGCCTCCCAGCGCTCGCGCGTGCGCTGCTCGGTGTGGCGTCCGATCAACACCATGAACACGGGGACGAGCGGCAGCGTGAGCAGCATCACCAGCGCGGACTCGAGGTCGACGGTCGCGACCCACAGCACGACCGCGACCGGGACGAGGCACGCCAGCACGACCTGCGGCAGGTAGCGCGCGAAGTACGCGCCGAGCCCGTCGACGCCCTGGACCGCGGCGGCGACGACCTCGCCGGCCTCGGTCCCGTCCACGCTCTCGGGGTGCGCGTCCAGCCGGCGTGCCAGGAGCGCCAGGCGCAGCTCGGACAGCACCGACGACGCGGCGGCGCGCCCGGCCACCTCCGTCCCCCAGGTCACCGCGCCGCGCAGCACGCCGACCGCGGCGAACGCGGCGATCGCCCCGGCGACCGCCCGCGCCCCGGCGCCCGCGAAGACGCGGGCGATCACCGACGCCAGCAGCGTGGCCTGCGCGATGACCGCGGCGGTCGTGACGAGGCCGAGGGCGACGTCGAGCGCCAGCACGCCGCGGGCGGCGCGGGCGCGGCGCAGCAGTCGGCGGTCCAGCGCGCGCATCGGGGGCTCACACCGACGGCGCGCCGCCGACCCGGGCTCGGAAGACGTGGTACGCCCAGCCCTGGTAGAGCAGCACGACCGGCGTGCAGATCGCGGCCACGACGGTGATGACGCTGAGCGCGTAGTGCGCGGTGGCCGCGTCGGAGATGGTCAGGCTGTTGGAGAAGTCCGGATGGGAGACGATCACGCGGGGATACAGACCGGTGAAGAGCGTGGCGACGATCATCGCGGCCGCCACCGCGGTGGCGGAGAACGCCCAGCCCGGTCGGCGCGCGCCGACGAGCAGGCCGGCGACGATCACCCCGCCCGCGCCGACGACGGCCGGCACGAGGACCGGCAGCAGCCCGCGGTCGTTGCGGTCCATCGCCACGCCCACGGTCCACGCCAGCGTTCCGGCGACGACCACGGCGGCCGGGAGCGCGAGCCGCCGCGCCAGCGCCGCCGCGCGTTCGCCGAGCCCGCCGGCCAGGCGCAGCGTCAGGAACGTCGCGCCGTGGAAGGCGAACAGCAGCACCGTGGCGACGCCGACGAGCACGGTGTAGACGCTGAACACGTCGCCGACGTTGCCGGCGAAGGTCTGGTCGCCGTTCAGCGGCACGCCGTGCAGCAGCGCCGCGAGCCCGACGCCCCAGAAGAACGGCGCCCCCACGCTGCTGGCCGTGCTGGCCCAGCGCCAGCGCCGGTTCCAGCGTGCGCCGTCCCCGCGCCCGCGCCAGTCGAACGAGACCGCCCGCACGATGAGGCAGACGAGGATCGCGAGCAACAGCAGGTACAACCCCGAGAACATGGTGGCGTACCAGGCCGGGAACGCCGCGAAGGTCGCGCCGGCCGCGACGACGAGCCAGACCTCGTTGCCGTCCCAGACGGGGCCGATCGTCTCGATGACCGTGTGGCGCTCGTCGTCGTCGCGGCCGAGCACCGGCGCCAGCATCCCGACGCCGAAGTCGAAGCCCTCCAGCACGAAGTAGCCGGCCCACAGGACGGCGATCAGGCAGAACCAGAAGATCTCCAGGCTCATGACGGCACCAGCTCCGCCACCGGCGCCTCGGCCGCACGCTCGACCTCCGGCGGGTCCAGCCGGGCGTAGCGGCGCATGAGGATCACGTCGAGCACGCCCAGCGCGGCGTAGAGCACCACGAAGACGCCGAGGCTCACCGCGATCGTCGCCGTGCCCACGCTCGGCGAGTTGGCCGACGCCGTCTTGAGCAGCCCCTGGACGATCCACGGCTGCCGGCCCACCTCCGTCAGCAGCCAGCCCGCCGTGGCCGCCAGGTACGGGAAGGCGATCGCGGCCACCGCCGTCTTCAGGAACCAGCGGTGGCGCTCCAGCGTCCCGCGCCGGTACAGCCACGCGCCGAGCAGGGCGACGAGCACCATCAGCGCGCCGAGGTAGGCCATCACGCGCATGCTCCAGTAGATGGCTCTCACCGGTGGTATGTAGTTACCTTTGCCGTACTGCTTCTGGTAGCCCTGCTCGACCTGGTTGATGCCCTCGACCTGGCCCGTCAACGTCCCGGTCGCCAGCACCGACAGCAGCTTGGGCACCTGGATCACGAAGCTCGGCTTCTGGTCCGACTGCGAGAAGCCGCCGATCTGGAACAGCGAGAACGAGGCCGGCTGCTCGGTGTTCCACAGCGCCTCGGCGGCCGCGATCTTCATCGGCTGGTAGTCGGTCGTCGCCAGGCCGAAGCGGCTGCCGACCACCATGTTGGCGAGCGTGGCCGGCACCGCGACGATCAGCGCCAGCGCCGCCGCGCGGCGGAACACGTCGGCGTTGCGCCCGCGCAGCAGGTGCCAGCAGGCGATGCCGAAGACGAAGAGCGACCCCATCGTCAACGCGACCAACATGGTGTGGGTGAACGCGTAGAGCGCGAAGCGGTTGGACAGCAGCGACCACACGTCGGTCAGCTGCGCCTGGCCGCCGCTGACCTTCGAGCCGACCGGATGCTGCATCCACGAGTTGGCCACCAGGATGAAGTAGCCCGACGCCCACGTGCCCGCCACCGCGATCCACAGCGTCGCGAGGTGCACGCGCGGCGACAGCCGGCCCCAGCCGAAGATCCACAGGCCCAGGAACGTCGACTCCAGGAAGAACGCGGCGAGGCCCTCGATCGCCAGCGGGGCGCCGAACACGCCGCCGACGAACTTGGAGTACACCGACCAGTTCATCCCGAACTGGAACTCCTGGACGAGCCCGGTCGCCACACCGATCGCGAAGTTGATCAACAACAGCGTCCCGAAGAAGCGCGTCAGCCGCAGCCACGCCTCGTCGCCGGTGCGGTGCCAGCGCGTCTGCATGATCGCGACGAGCGGCCCCAGCCCGAGCGTCAGCGGGACGAACAGGAAGTGGTAGATCGAGGTCGTCGCGAACTGCAGGCGCGCGAGATCCACCGTGGTGGCCGCAAGCGGTGGCACGGTCTGGCGAACGTAGATCGGGCGTCAGGCGCCGGCATCATCCGAAACGGGTGGTGCACGCCCGGCCCGCCCCCGGTTCGATGAGGGGATGCAGACCAAGGGAAGCGGACAGGCCTCGGAGATCGACTCTCCGCTGGTGCAGGACGCGATCGCGGCGGGGCTGCCGCGCCACCGCATGCCGGACTGCGGCTCGGGCAGCGACGTCGCGCACGACCTCATCACCAACGAGCTGTTCCTCGACGGCAGCGCGCGCCTGAACCTCGCCACGTTCGTGACCACGTGGATGCCGCCGCACGCCGCCCAGTTGATGGCGGAGACGGCCGACAAGAACATGATCGACAAGGACGAGTATCCGCAGACCGCCGAGATCGAGCGGCGCTGCGTGAACATCCTCGGCGACCTGTGGCACGCGCGGGTCGCCGCCGGCGAGGACGTCACCGGCACGTCGACCACCGGCTCCAGCGAGGCCGCGATGCTCGGCGGCATGGCGCTGAAGTGGCGCTGGCGCGCGCGCCAGCGGGCCGCCGGCGCGCCGACCGACCGGCCGAACCTCGTCATGGGCGTCAACGTCCAGGTCTGCTGGGACAAGTTCTGCCGCTACTGGGAGGTCGAGCCGCGGCTCGTGCCGATGGAGGGCGACCGCTTCCACCTCGACGCCGAGCAGGCGGCCGCCTACTGCGACGAGAACACGATCGGCGTCGTCGCGATCCTCGGGTCGACGTTCGACGGCAGCTACGAGCCGGTCGCCGAGATCGCCGCGGCCCTGGACGCGCTGGCCGCCGGCGGCGGCCCCGACGTGCCGCTGCACGTCGACGCGGCCTCGGGCGGGTTCGTCGCGCCGTTCATCCAGCCCGACCTCGTCTGGGACTTCCAGCTGCCGCGCGTGCAGTCGATCAACGCGTCGGGGCACAAGTACGGCCTCGTCTACCCCGGCGTCGGCTGGGCGCTGTGGCGCGACGCGGCCGCGCTGCCCGAGGACCTCGTCTTCAAGGTGAACTACCTCGGCGGCGAGATGCCGACCTTCGCCCTGAACTTCTCCCGCCCCGGCAGCGAGGTCATCGCCCAGTACTTCATGTTCCTGAGTCTCGGGCGCGAGGGCTACGCCGCCGTGCAGAGCAACTCGAGCTCGGTGGCGCAGCACCTGTCCGCCGCGATCGAGGCCATGCCGCACTACCGGACGCTGACCGACGGCAGCGAGCTGCCGGTCTTCGCGTTCACGACCGCGCCCGACGTCGACAACTTCACGGTCTTCGACGTCTCCGACCGGCTGCGCGAGCGCGGCTGGCTGGTGCCGGCCTACACGTTCCCGGAGAACCGGACCGACCTGTCGGTGCTCCGCGTGGTCGTCCGCGCCGGCATGACCCACGACATGGCCAACCTGTTCCTCGACGACCTGCGCCAGCAGACCGAGACGCTGGCGCGCTGCGGCCCGGCGCCGCGCCCGCACGACGCGGCGCCGGCCGCCGGGTTCCGTCACTGAGGCTCGACCTCCTCGTCGGCCTGCCGCGCCGATGGCCCGCCGCCGACGTCTCGTCCTGGCGTGGGTGGTGACGGGCGGGCTCGCGCTCACCAGCTGCGGCGGCGGCGCCGACCGCCACCATGCGGGACCGACCGATCCGACGGTGCGGCGGGCCCGGGCCGCCGTGGCGCGCGCGCTCTCGTCGCCGGTCAGCTATCGAGGACCGGCCGCGGGACCGCGCGCGCAGGCCGGCGGCCTCGTCGTCTTCGTCGCGGGCGATCTGAACAACGGCGGCATCGCCGGCGCGGCCGTCGGCGTCCAGCAGGCGACGCGTGCCATCGGCTGGCGGCTGCAGGTCCTCGACGGTCGCGGAACCACGGCGGGACAGACCCGCGTCCTGCGCGAGGCGCTGCGTCTCAAGCCCATCGGCATCGTCGTCGGGGGGTTCGACGCGATGGCGCAGGCGGTCGCGCTCCGGCGGGCCGGCGCGCTGGGCATCCCGGCGGTCGGCTGGCACGCCGGGACGCGGCCGGGTCCGGATCCCACCGCCGGCCTGTTCACCAACGTCTCCACCGACCCCGGTGCCGTGGCGCGCCTGGCGGCCGACTTCGCGATCGCCCACTCCGGCGGGACGGCCCACGTGGTGGTCCTCACCGATCGGCGCTACCCGATCGCCGCGTACAAGGCCGACGTGATGGCGGCCGAGATCCGGAGGTGCCGCGGCTGCGCGGTGCTCCGCGACGTGAGCGCGCCGATCGAGCTCGCCCAGCAGCAGATGCCGGCGACCGTCTCTTCGCTCCTGAGCCGCTACGGATCGCGCTTCGGCTACCTGCTGACGATCAACGGCATCTACATCGGGGGAGCGCGCGGGGCGTTCGTCAACGCGGGCCTGAGCGGAGCGGATCCGCCGTTCGCGGTCGGCGCCGGCGACGGCGACGCCTCGGACTTCGCGCGGATCCGGGCGGGCGATCACCAGACCGCCTCGGTCGCCGAGCCGCTGTACCTCCAGGGATGGCAGCTCGTCGACGAGCTCAACCGCGCCCGGGCGGGGAAGCCGCCGTCCGGCTACGTCACGCCCCCGCGCCTGATCACCCGCGCCGACGTGCCGGACGGCGCGGTCTTCGACCCGCCGAGCGGCTACCGCGCGAACTACCGGCGCATCTGGGGTCGTTAGGCCGCCGTCGCCCCGGCGACCGGGATCGTGGCCACCAGGACCGTTCCGGCGCCCGGCTCGCTGTCGACCTGGAGCGCTCCGCCGAGCGCCGCGACGCGGTCGTGGAGGCCGACCAGCCCGGAGCCGCCCGAGAGGTCGGCGCCGCCGGCGCCGTCATCGGCGACGGTGAGCGTCACCGATCCATCGGCGACGACGACCGCGATCCGCACCGCGCTGGCCCGCGCATGCCTGATCACGTTGGTCAGCGCCTCGGACGCCACGTAGTACGCGGTCACCTCGATGTTCTCGGGCAGCCGCGCGTCGATGTGCAGGTCGAGCGCCACGGGGACCGGCGAACGACGGGCGAGCGCCTCGAGCGCCGGAGCGAGACCACCCGACGAGAGGATCCTCGGATGGATGCCGCGCGCGATCTCGCGCACCTCCTCCATCCCGCGTTCGGCGCTGACGGTCGCCTCCTCCACGAGCCGGGCCACCGCCCCGTCGGATCCGGCGACCTGCTCGCGCAGGAGCTTGAGCAGCACGACCGTGCTCACCAGGCGCTGCTGCGCTCCGTCGTGCAGGTCGCGCTCGATCCGCCGGCGCGCCTCGTCGTAGGACGCCACGATCCGCCGGCGCGACGCGGCCAGCTCGGCGCTGCTCTCGGCGTTCGCGACGGCGGTCGCCACCAGCTCCGTGAACTGCGCCATGCGGTGCTCCGTGTCGCCGCCGGCCATGTCCGCGTCCCTCCAGGCGGCCACGATCGCACCCCATCGGCGCCCGGACGCGACGATCGGCACACCGACCGCCGCGGCGATGCCGGCGGGTCGGTCGCGCGGGCTCTCCGGGACGCCGCTCCAGACCTCGCCAGAACGAGCGCCGATGCCGAGCTCGGGATCCGAGGCGCCGGAGCTCCCCACCACCGCCACGGACCCGTCCTCCTGGTAGCGCAGCAGCCGGGTGGCGTCGGCGATCAGGAGCTGTCCCACTTCGACCGCGACGGCGTCGAACAGGTCCTCCGGGTCATGGCCCTCGGCGACCAGGGTGGCGACGCGCCGCAGCGCCGCCTGCTCGTGGGCGAGGATCCGGTTCTCGGTGATGTCGCGCGCCGCGGCGTACACCAGGCCGCGCTCGGGCACCGTGCGCGTGTCCCAGTGCAGCCAGCGCACCCCTCCGTCCGGCCGGACGTGACGGCTCTCGAAGTCTGAGACGTCACGCCCCTCGTTCAGCGCACGGATGACCTCGGCCGTCCGCTCGCGGTCGTCGGGGTGGACGAGCTCCAGGAACGGCCGCGACACCAGCTCGGCCGCCGGGTGGCCGAGCGTGCGCTCGAACGCCGGGTTGACGCGCTTGACGTACCCGTCCAGGCCGACGACGCCGAGCAGGTCCGGCGAGAAGTCGAAGATGTCGTCGACCTGGCGCTCGGCGCGGCGCCTGCGCAGCAGGCCGCGGCCGAGGAGGTACACGAGCAGCGCGGTCGCCGGTGGCCAGGCCAGCGCAAGCCACGGAAGCGTCGCCTGCAAGGCCGTGCGCGGCTCGCGGACGACCGCGACGGTCCAGTGGCGGGTGAGCGCGTCGAAGCCGCGCGCGGCGTCCGGGCCGGTGGGCAGCGCGCCGCTGAGCAGGCGGCCGTCCTGGCGGATCGCGGCGCGGTGCGGATCCAGGCTCGACGAGCCGCTGAGCCAGTCGGCGGAGGCGAACACGACGAGGAAGCCCTCGCTGCCGGCGCCGTGACCGAACCGGACGCCCTGGACGATGAAGAACCCCCGCTTCGCGGCGAGCGAGGCGACGCGCGTCGCCGTCCCCGCGAACACCGCCGTCGGCTCGCGCAGCGTCGCGGCCAGCGCCGGCACCGCGGTCATGTCGGCGCCGCGGCGCAACGGCACGCCGGTCACGAACGTCGCCGGCAGGTAGGCCGGCGCGGGAGCGGCGACCCGCGGTCCGGGCGGTCGCGTGATGGGCGCCCGGATGCGACGTTCGTACGCCCGACGCTCCCGGGCCGAGACGGGCTCCACCCACAGGGCGACGGTCAGGCCGGCGGTCGCCGTCGCGCTGCCGGCCAGAGCGGCGAAGCGCCGCGCGCTGGGCACGGCCTCGCCGCCCAGCGCGTTGCTCAGCGCGATCGTGGACGCGCGTGCCTGCTCGAGCTGGCCCTGGACGGCCAGCGCCTCGACCTCGACCCGGCGCTGCGCGGCGTTCTGACGGTCGCGGCCGACCGCCCGCGTGGTGACGACGAAGCCCACCACGCTGAGCAGGACGACGAGGAGCGGCACCGCGACGCGGGCCAAGCCGGTCGAACCCACCCAGCGTCGTCGTCGCCGCCGTTGCACCTCGCGAGTATCCGCCCACGGACCGCGGGGCCTGCGCGCTACGGGGTGTTGTCCGCCTCACTGAGCCTGGGTCTTGTTCTCGTCCCAGCCGGCGAGCAGGCCGTAGAGGATCAGGACGTCGATCGCGAAGACCGACAGCGCGAGCGCCGGCGCCGACGGCAGGAATAGCATCTGGCCGATGGCGTTCAGCGACGCGGTGGCCACGCCGACCCAGCGGCCCCAGGACGTGCCGGCGAAGATCGAGACCGCGGCGCCGAGCTGGATCACGCCCATGACCAGGAGGATCCACCCCCACGCGTTCAGGCCGCTGAGCACGTAGCGGGCGTCGTGCACGTAGAAGTTGGCGTTGCCGATGGCGCTGATGCCGTAGACGACGTTCAGGATCGCGGTGATGCCGATCATCGTCCCGGCGAACATGGCCCAGCCCGACAACTCCCCGGTGCGGCCGACCTCCCCGCCGTGGACGTTGAGGGCGACGGGCGGCTGACGCTGCTGGGTGGACATGGCGGCTCCTCGTGTGGCGGAAGGGACAGACCGACGCTACGAACGCGGGGCGGCCGGCGCCTCATCCCGACGGGATGATGCGCGCGCCGGCCGGCTCGGCGAGCGTGGGCGCCGTGAGCCGCGAGCGCTGGATGGCCGGGCTGTTCGCGGCCGGCTCCATCTGCTTCCTCGTCGGGCCGGCGCCCGGCTACGCCGCGCTGGTCGGCGCGCGCGTCGACGCGCTCACGTTCTTCGTCGGGTCGCTGTTCTTCACCGGCGGCGGCGCGCTGCAGGCGCGGCTCGCGTTCGCCGGCCGTCACGACGCGGCCGGCGGCGGCCGGGACGCGTGGCGGTCGGCGGCGGTCCAGCTGGCCGGCACGCTGTTCTTCAACGTGACGACGGCCGCCGCCGTCCACACCTCGTTCTCCAACGCGCATTACGACCGCGTCGTCTGGCGGCCGGACGCGTTCGGGTCGATCTGCTTCCTGGTGTCGGGCGTGATCGCCTACCGCGCGTCGCCGCGCCACGGCTGGCGGCCGCGGCGCGACGCGGCGGGCTGGTGGCCGCCGGCCGTCAACCTGCTCGGCTGCGTGTTCTTCGGGATCTCGGCGATCGCCGGCTACGTCGTCCCCGCCACCGGCTCGGTCCTGGACCTCGCCGCGGCGAACGGGACGACGATGCTCGGCGCCGCGTGCTTCCTGGCCTGCGCGGTGGCGGCGCTGCGTCAGCGGCCGGCGCCGTCCGACCGCGGCGCGGTGGCGGCCGGCGCGCCCGAGACGGCGCGGGCGAGCGCGGAGACCTCGGCGGCGTCGGCGCGATGGCGGTGAAGGTCGTGGGGTCGATCCGCCAGGGCGCCGACCAGCGCGTCGACCTCGTCGTGCGGGGCGTAAGCGACGAGCGCCGAGCTCCCCTCCGGGACGTCGGCGCGCAACTCGGTCAGCAGCGGCGTCTCGCCCTCGGAGACCGCGAGGTCCTGCACGTCGACGTAGTGGCCGCCCACCGTGCCGCGCACGACGACGCGGCCGTGGCGGTGGCCCTCGGCGAAGGCGAGGTCGCGGGTCCACGCGTCGGCGGACGTCCGCGGCTCGACCTTGGCGTAGGCGCGCTCGGCGCCGTGCAGGCCGGGGAAGGTGAGGACGGCCAGCTCCCAGCCCTCGCGCGGCTCGACGTGCTCGACGCGGCGCGGCATCGCCGGGCTGGGCGCCCGTGACGGCCGCGGGGCGTCGCCGCCGGTCGCCGCGTCCTCGTCGTCCCCGCTCCCGCCCCCGCCGCGGCGCGCGTTCCACGCGAGCCCGCCGATCAGGACCGCGAGCAGCGCGAGGACCAGCACCATCCAGAACAGGAACCCACCCGGATCCCACGCCGACGCCGACTCGCCGGCGTCCTTGCCCCCGCTCCCGCTGGCGCCGTCGGCGGCCAGCACCAACACGGTCAGCAGCGGATTGCCGAGCACAGCACACCTCCTGGACAACGGACGGGATCGGCGCCGACGCTAGGTCTGACGCCACACGAAGGCATCGTCCGAACGGGGTGACGGCGCGATCATGGACGGCATGCCCAGCCCCACCGACATCCGCCCGCCGTTCACGGCCGTGACGGCCGCCGCCAAGGTCCAGGCCGCCGAGGACGCGTGGAACACCCGCGACCCCGACCGCGTCGCGCTCGCCTACACCGAGGACTCCGAGTGGCGCAACCGCGACGAGTTCTTCCGCGGCCGCGCCGCGATCCGGGCGTTCCTGGCGGGCAAGTGGGAGCGCGAGCGCGACTACCGGCTGCGCAAGCGCCTGTGGGCGTTCACGAACGACCACATCGCGGTGCGCTTCGAGTACGAGAGCCGTGATGCGGACGGCCAGTGGTGGCGCTCCTACGGCAACGAGATGTGGGAGTTCACGCCGGACGGGTTGATGCGCCGGCGCTTCGCCTCGATCAACGACGTGAGGATCCAGGAATCGGAGCGGCGGATTCACCAACCGGAGCGC
>DATDMD010000238.1:0-11572 GCA_036518975.1 Baekduia sp. | reverse complement strand
TACGCGGGCCAGTACGCCCAGACGGTGAACGTCGTCGCGGGCGACGTCCCGGGCCCGCACAGGGCGATCGAGTACCAGTTGCGGGACGCGGGCGGCCGAGTGCTTCGGCACGCATACGGCCCCGACGGAACGCGGCTGCGGTTCGTTAGGACGCTCGCACGCATCCACGGCCTGCCGGCGGTGACCCTTTCGACCGTCGAGGGCGCCGCAGCCGGCGCGGACCTCAACGGGCAGACGTGCCTGGCGTTCGGACGCCCGCCGGCTGACGACGACAGCGACTGCTGGTCGGTCGGTCCCGACGTCGCCGCGATCGAGGCGGACTGCTCCACCCGGCGCATCGTCATCACCACCGTCCTTGCGCACCGCGGGGACACGCTGTCGGTGCGCCTCGCCGATGGCCGCGAGGTCCGCGGTCACGTCATCCCGCTGCCAGCGGACCTGCGCCGGTTCGCCGCGGCCGCCGCAGTCGTCGTCCTTGGCCCGCACGACGCGCCGCGCACGCTGATCCGCCGTGGCTGGTCGCCGCTGCGGGTCGCGCGCGTCCTGCCACCGGGCGCACGGCAATGCGGCTACGAGACGTACGCCCTGCTCACCTCCGGCTGACCGACCCCGCTCACGCCTTCGCCGACGCCCGCGTCGTGACCGCCGGGATCACGCGCTCGCCGTAGGCCGCGAGCGTGTGGTCCTTGTCGTCGTGCTGGAGGTACAGCGCGAACTGGTCGACGCCCAGCGCGGCGAGCTCCTCCAGGCGCTCGACGTGGGCCTCCGGCGGTCCGATCAGGCAGAAGCGGTCGACGATCGCGTCGGGCACGAACGCCGTGTGGACGTTGCCGGCGCGGCCGTGCTCGTTGTAGTCGTAGCCCTCGCGGTCCTTGATGTAGTCGGTCAGCGCGGTCGGGACCGCGCCGCCGTCGCCGCCGTAGCGCGCGACGAGGTCGGCGACGTGGTTGCCGACCATGCCGCCGAACCAGCGGCACTGGTCGCGGCCGTGGGCCAGGCCGGCGTCGGTGCCGTCGGTGACGTAGGCCGGCGCCGCGACGCAGATCGTGACCGCGTCCGGGTCGCGCCCCGCCGCCTCCGCCGCCGCGCGCACCGCGGCGACCGACCACGCGGTGATCTGCGGGTCGGCGAGCTGGAGGATGAAGCCGTCGCCGACCTCGCCGGTCAAGGCCAGCATCTTGGGCCCGTACGCCGCGACCCAGATCGGCAGCCGCGACTCGGTGTTCCACGGCAGGCGCAGCGTCGTGCCCTTGTACTCGACGGCCTCGCCGTTGGCCAGCCCGCGGATGACGGCGATCGCCTCGTACATGTCGGCGATCCGGACCGGCTTGCCGTTGATGACGCGGACGGCGCTGTCACCACGGCCGATCCCGCAGATCGTCCGGTTCCCGTACATCTCGTTCAGCGTCGCGAACAGCGACGCGGTCACGGTCCAGTCGCGCGTGGCCGGGTTGGTCACCATCGGCCCGACGACCAGCTTGTGCGTCTCGTTCAGGATCCGGCTGTAGACGACGTACGGCTCCTCCCACAGCAGGTGGGAGTCGAACGTCCACGCGTGCGTGAACCCGTAGGTCTCGGCCCGCTTGCACAGGTCGATGACCCGCGTCGCCGGCGGGTCGTTCTGGAGGACCACCCCGAAGTCCATCTACGCGACCCCTTCCAGGGCGCCGTCGGCGACGAGCGCGAGCGTCGCGCCCACCGTCCGACCGTAGGCCTCGATCGCGACGCGCAGCGCCTCGGGTGGCGAGTCCTCCACCTCGGTGTGCGAGATCGGCGGGTCGGATTGAGCGAAGATCATCACCGTTGGGACCTTCCGGCCGATCTCGGTCGCGTCGTGCAGGGGACCGGACGGGATCGGATCCCCGTCGCCCCCGCCCGCGGCCGCCACGCTCGCCCGCGCGAGCTCGACCAACTTGGGGTGGAACGGCGTGGGCGTCGCGCCGAAGACGCGGCGCGGCTCGACGCCGCAGTCAAAGCGCTCGGCGGCGCGCGTGCACGCGTCCAGGCACTCGGCCAACATGGTGGCCAACGTGTCGGCGTCGAGGTGGCGCAGGTCGAGCATCATCTCCGACGTGCCGGCGATCGCGGTGATGACCGCCGGGCTGGACGTGATCGCGCCGACCGTCGTCACGCCGCCGTGGCGGATGCCGACCTCGCGGATCTCCAGCGCGGCCGTCGCCGCCGCCGCCAGCGTGTCGCGGCGCAGGTGCATCGGCGTCGAGCCCGCGTGCGCGGACTGGCCGGTGAAGGTCACGAGGTAGCGCTCGTCGCCGAACGTCCCGGACACCGCCGACGCGAGGCGCCCCGTGTCCTTCAGCACCGGCCCCTGCTCGATGTGCAGCTCCAGGTAGGCCAGCGCGCCGTCGAGGCGGTCGGACGCGGCGCCCGCGCCGTCGAGGTCGACGCCGACCGACGCCATCGCGTCCTGCAGCGTCACGCCGCCGGCGTCCAGCAGCCCGCGCACGTCGTCGGGGTCGAGCGTCCCGGCCACGGCGCTGGAGCCGACCAGCGAGCGCCCGAAGCGCGCGCCCTCCTCGTCGGCCCAGTCGACCAGCCGCACGGTGACCGGCGGCGGCTCGTCGGCCGCGGCCAGCGCGCGCAGGACGCCGAGCGCCGCCAGCAGCCCGAGGCAGCCGTCGAGCCAGCCGCCCGACGGCACCGCGTCGATGTGCGAGCCGACGATCACGAACCCGTCCGGACCGCCCTCGGCGCCCGCCAGCTCCGCCCAGATGTTGCCGGCCTCGTCGCGGTCGACGGTCACGCCGTCCAAGGCCTCCAACCGGCCCAGGAGCCACTCCCGCGCCGCCATCCAGTCCGGCGACCACGCCAGCCGCTTGGCGCCCGCGAACCGGCCGCCGCTGGCGGCGGCCAGCTCATCCAGGTCCGCGATGACGGCGTCGGCGTCGACCACCAGACCGCTCACGACTGCGCCGCCCAAGCCGCGCGAGGGAGCCCCTGGCGAGCTCGCGCTCGCAAGCCGAGCCGCCAGGCGAGGTCTTGCGCGGTCACGCGGGAACCTCGGCCTCGGCCGCGCCGCCGACGTTCAGCGTCCGCCGCACGAAGCGCCCGTGCCCCGGCTGGGACACGATCTCGCCGTTGTCGTACACCATGGTCCCGCGCGACAGCGTGTGGCGCACCGAGCCCGACGCGGTCTCGCCGTCGTAGAGGTCGTAGTCCACGTTCATGAACGAGTTGTGCGTGGAGTAGTCGCGGGGCGCGTTGGGGTCCCACACGACGACGTCGGCGTCCTTGCCGGGAGCCAGCATCCCCTTGTCGGTCAGGCCGAAGCGGCGCGCGATCGTCGTCGAGCACTGGTCGACGAGCTGGCTCGGCGTCATCCGCCCGGCCACGACGCCCTCGTCCCACAGCTTCGCCAGCCGGTGCTGGATGGCCGGCAGCCCGTTGGGCACGAGGCTGAAGTCGTGCAGGCCACGGGACTTCTGGTCGTAGGTGAACGGGCAGTGGTCGGTCGAGACGGACTCGAGGATGCCGCGGCGCAGGTAGTCCCACAGCGGCTCGCGGTTGGACGCGTCGCGCAGCGGCGGCGAGCAGATGTAGCGTAGGCCCTCCACGCCCGGCCGGCGCAGGTCGTCGATCGTGTTGACGAGGTACTGCGTGCACGTCTCGCCCGCGACCGGGACGCCGCGCGCCTGCGCGGCCTGGATCTCGGCCGCCGCCGGCGCGCACGTGACGTGGACTACGAACAGCGACGCGCCCGTGTACTCGCTCAGCCGCGCCGCGCGCGACGTCGCCTCGGCCTCGACGAACTCCGGCCGCGTCAGCGCGTGGTGGATCGCGTCGGTCTCGCCGGCGGCGAGCGCGCGCTTGACGAGGATGTCGACGACGTCGCCGTTCTCGGCGTGGACCATCGTCAGCGCGCCGAGGTCGCGAGCGCGCTCCATGCACGCGACCATCGCGTCGTCGCGCGTCATCAGCTCGCCCTTGTAGGCCATGAACAACTTGAACGACGCGACGCCGGCCTCGGTGATCGCGGCCATGTCGTCGATCGTGGCCTCGTTGGCATTGGTGATCGCCATGTGGAAGCCGTAGTCGACGTGCGCGGCGCCGTCGGCGCGGCCCTGCCACTCGTCCAGCGCGCTGCGCAGCTGGTCGGGCTCGCGCTGGATCGCGAAGTCCACGAGGCACGTCACGCCGCCGGCGGCGGCGGCCTGCGTGCCCGTGTCGTAGTCGTCGGAGGACATCATCCCCATGAACGGCATCGACAGGTGCGTGTGGTTGTCGATGAGGCCGGGCATCACGACGCAGCCGGACACGTCGAGCACCGTGGCGCCGCTCGGCGCCTCGATCCCGTCCCCGACGGCCGCGATCTTCTCCCCCAGGATCAGCACGTCGCCGTCGTACTCGCCATCGGCGCTGACGACCCGGCCACCCCGCAGCAATGTTGCGCTCACTTCGGTCATGAGGCGAGCATCTCACTCGCGCGCCGCCTTGCAAATGGATGGTCTGCCTACAACGCCTTAAGCGCGTGTCAGCGACGCGCCGCGAGGACCGCGACCGCCGCGTCGAGCGACGCCGGATCGGGCAGCGGGACGCGCTCGCGCCACTCCGCGCGGTCCAGCGCCGTCGGCCGCCGGGAGCCCAGGATGCCGCCCACCAGCGCGCCGAGGGTCGCCGTCGCGCCGCCGCCGAGGCGGACCGCGGCGCGCATGCCCTCGAGCGGGTCGTCGTGGCGGTGCAGGATCGCCAGCAGCGCGTCGACGATCGCGCGGTCGTCGGCGGCGACGCCGTGAAACGGCGGCGGCCAGTCGTCGGCGTGGTCGGCGACGAGGTGGTAGAGCGGCTGCCCGCGGATGGCCCACGCGGCGAGGTCGGCGACCATGACCGGCGCGAAGCCCAGGTGCAGCGCCGCGGTGTGGCGGGCCAGCGCGTCGGGCTCGCGCCAGCCGAGGACGAGCGCGGCCGGCAGCCCGCCGGCACCGTCGCCGTCCGGCCGCGTGGCCGCCGCGAGCACCTGCGTGGTGACGGCGCCGGTCGGCCCGACCTCGTCATACAACTTGGCCCGGCCGATCCGCCGCGGCGGCACGCCGGCCCACGGCAGGCCGAGGGCCTCCCCCAGCGCGACCCCGACGAGGCCGCCGCGCAGCGCGTCGCTCAGGTCAGGGCGAGCCACACGTAGTAGCCCGTGACGGCGGTGAACAGGACGGCGTCGAGCCGGTCCAGCGCCCCGCCGTGCGCGCCGAAGAGCGTCCCGGTGTCCTTGGTCCCGGCGTCGCGCTTGAGGTAGGACTCGAAGAGGTCGCCGACCGGCGCGGCCAGCGCGATCGACACGCCGAGGATCGCGCCCTTCTCCCCGCCCAGCCACTCCTGGCTGAGGCCCGCCCACCAGACGGCGGCGGTGCCGATGACGACGCCGATGGCCAGGCCCTCGATCGTCTTGTTGGGGCTGATGGTCGGCGCCAGCTTGCGCTGGCCGAACGCGCGGCCGCCGAGGTAGGCGCCGGTGTCGCCGACGAACGTGCCGAGCAGGACCGCGAAGACGAGCGCGCCGCCGTGGTCGAGGTCGCGCAGCAGGATGGCGTGCGCGAACGCCAGCCCGACCCAGGCCAGCCCGAGGATCGTGACCGAGATGCCGGGCGCGCCCGCGCCGCCGCGCTGGTTGACGGCGACGACGAACACCAGCGGGATGCAGGCCATGAACGCGAGCAGGATCGTCTCGCGGTCGCCGAGCGAGGCGGCGACCAGGAGCCCGACGTAGCCGGCGAACCCCGCCAGCCGCGCGGGCCGCGCGCGCTCGAACATCGAGAACAGCTCGTGCAGGCAGATCAGGCCAATGACGCCGATGCCGACGGCGAAGACCGTCCCGCCGAGCGCGACCATCGTCAACGCGACGGCCAGCGCCGGGATCGCGACGAGGACGCGGTTGCCGAGGTCCGACCCGCCACGCCCGCCGCCGCGCCGCCCGCCTCCGCCCGCCGACCCGCGCGGGGCGCGGCGCGGCGCGCGCCGGGGCGCCGCCTCGCCCGCACCGCGCCGCTGCTGACGCCGGGGCTGCGGCATCGCGCTAGCGCCCCCCGAAGCGCCGCGTGCGCGTCTCGTACTCGTCCAGCGCGGCGCGGAACGCGTCGCGCGAGAAGTCCGGCCACAGCTCGTCGCGGAACACGAGCTCGGAGTACGCCGCCTGCCACAGCAGGAAGTTGCTGGTCCGGTGCTCGCCGCTGGTCCGGATCACGAGGTCGGGCTCGTGCATCTCGGGCGCGTAGAGGAGCTTGGCGAAGTCCTCCTCGGTCCCGCCGCCGAAGCGCGCCGCGGCGTCGACGATCTCCGCCCGCCCGCCGTAGTCGAAGGCGATGAACAGCGTGATGCGGTCGTTGTGCGCGGTCTCGGCCTCGGCCCAGTCCATCTGCTCCAGCAGCGCCGCGGCGACGCGGTCGCGCCGGCCGATGAACCGCATGCGCACGCCCTCGCCCTTGAGCTCCGGGGTCTCCGCCAGGATGCGCTCGGAGAACATGCGCATCAGCGCGGTGACCTCCTCGGCGCTGCGCGACCAGTTCTCGGTGGAGAACGAGTAGACGGTCAGCTCGCGGATGCCGAAGTCGACCGCGTCGCGCAGGCGCGCCTTGACGACGTCGGCGCCGGCCCGGTGGCCCTCGGCCACCGGAAGGTCGCGCGACTGGGCCCACCGGCCGTTGCCATCGGTGATGATGGCGACATACTGAGCGGTGCTCAATGCCGGGCCCTCGCCGGCGGTACGAGCGCGCTCACACCTCGAGGATCTCTTCCTCTTTGCCCTTCAGCAGGGCATCGAGGTCGGCGATGTTCGCGTCGGTGAGCTTCTGCAGCTCCTGCTCGCCGCGCCGCTCGTCGTCGGCGCCGACGTCGCCGTCGTCCTTGAGCGACTTGAGGTCGTGCATGATGTCGCGCCGCACGTTGCGGACCGAGATCTTGCCGTCCTCGGCGAGGCCGCGGACGACCTTGACCAGCTCGCGCCGGCGCTCCTCGTTGAGCTCGGGGATCGACAGGCGGATGATCCGGCCGTCGTTGCTGGGCGTGAGCCCGACGTCGGACTCCATGATCGCCTTCTCGATGGCCTTGATCGAGGACGCGTCGTAGGGCTGGACCGTGATCAGGCGCGCCTCGGGGACGTTGACCGTCGCGAGCTGCTTGACCGGGGTCAGGGCCCCGTAGTAGTCGACCATGATCCGGTCGAGGATCGCCGGGCTCGCGCGCCCGGTGCGCACGGAGCCGAAGGTGTTCTGGGCGGCCTGCACGGCCGCGGTCATCCGCTCGCCGGCGTCCGCCAGCAGCTCGTCGATGAGCTCGCTCATGCTGTCTCTCCTGCCTCCGGCTTGACCAGCGTGCCCACCCGCTCGCCGGACACTATCCGCTCGATGTTCTGCTCGTCGTCCATGTTGAAGACGTAGATCGGCAGCCGGTTCTCCATGCACAGCGTCAGCGCCGTGGCGTCCATCACCCTCAGGCCGCGTTGGAGCGCCTCCATGTGCGTGATCTCGGGGATCAGCACCGCGTCGGGGTCCTCGCGCGGATCGGCGGTGTAGACGCCCTCGACGCCGTTCTTGGCCATCAGGATGGCCTCGGCGTGGATCTCGACCGCCCGCAGCGCCGCCGCGGTGTCGGTCGTGAAGAACGGGTTGCCGGTGCCCGCCGCGAAGATCACGATCCGCCCCTTCTCGAGGTGGCGCATCGCGCGGCGGCGGATGTAGGGCTCGGCGACCTCGGCCACCGTGATCGCGCTCTGCACGCGGGTGTGGACCCCCGCGCTCTCCAGCGCGTCCTGCAGCGGCAGCGCGTTGAGCACCGTCGCCAGCATGCCCATGTAGTCGGCCGTGGCGCGGTCCATGCCGGCCGCCGCGCCCTTCATGCCGCGGTAGATGTTGCCCGCGCCGACGACGATCGCGATCTCGACGCCCTGGTCGTGGACGTCCTTGATCGCGCGCGCGACCGCTCGGATGCGCTCCGGGTCGGTGCCGTAGTCGCGCGACCCCATGAGGGACTCGCCCGACAGCTTCAACAGGATGCGCTTGAAGACGGGATCAGCCACGGCGAGCCGATCCTACGGGCCGCCGTGGCTGGATGTCGTCGTGAACGGTTCTCCTCGCCGCTGAGGAGCCGTTGTCACTCCCCAACTGCGAAGCGGACGAACCGCTTGACGACCACGTTCTCGCCGGTCTTGGCCGAGAGGTCCGCGCGCAGCTGCTCGATGGTCTTGCCGTCGTGCTTGTCGCCGTTGACGTGCTCCTGGTCGAGCAGGACGACGTCCTTGTACCAGGCCTTGAGCTTGCCCTCGACGATGCGCGGCCGGACGTTCTCCGGCTTGTCGGCGGCCTGCTGCTCGTAGACGCGCGCCTCCGCGTCCTTGTCCTCCTGCGGGATCTCGTCCTCGGAGACGTACTTCGTCTGCGGCGAGGCGGCGATGTGCAGGGCGAGGTCCTTCGCGAAGCCGATGAAGTCCTCGTTCTTGGCGACGAAGTCGGTGTTGCACTCGACCTGGACGAGCACGCCGACCTTGCCGGTGGCGTGCACGTAGGCCTGGACCGTGCCCTCGGTCGTCTCGCGACCGGCGAGCTTGCCGATCTTGTTGCCCATCTTGACGCGCAGGATCTCCTCGGCCTTGGAGGCGTCGCCGCCGGCCTCGGTCAGGGCGTTCTTGCAGTCCATCATGCCGGCGCCGGTCTTCTCGCGAAGGGCCTTGACGTCGGCGGCGCTGATCGTGGTGCTCACAGCCGTGTGCTCCGTTTCAGGTTCGTCGGGGGAAGGGGTTGGTCAGGCGCCGGCCGGCGTCTCCGGACCCTCGACCGCGTCGGTGATCGGGGTCTCCACCGTGGACGCGGGGTCCGGGGTCTGGTCCTGCGCCGGCGGCGCGGGGTGCGGCTGGTCGCCGCTGCGCGAGATGACCTCGTCCGTGTTGGCGGACGGCGTGGCCTTGGCGGTCTGCGCGGCCTCCTCGGCGGCGGCAGCCTCGGCGGCGGCCTGGCGGCGCGCGGCCTCCTCGGCGTCGCGACGGGCCTGCTCCTCGGCCTGGCGGGCCGCGGCGGCCTCCTGCTCGCGCAGGACGCGGGCCTCCTCGGCGGCGCGCCACTGCCCGGCGCCCTCGGCGATCGCGCTGCCCAGCGCGCGGGTGATCACGTCGCAGGAGCGGATCGCGTCGTCGTTGCCGGGGATGACGAAGTCGACGCCGTCCGGGTCGCAGTTGGTGTCGACGAGGCCGATCAGCGGGATGCGCAGGCGCTGGGCCTCGCGGACGCCGATCAGCTCGGTCTTGAGGTCGACGACGAAGATCGCGTCGGGCGTGCGCGTCATGTTCTTGACGCCGCCCAGGTTGGCGCGCAGCTTGGCGAGGTCGGCCTCGGCCGACAGGCGCTCGCGCGTCGGCAGCAGCGCGAGCTGGCCGTCGGACTCGTAGCGCTCCAGGTCGTGCAGGCGCTTGATGCGCTGGTTGATCGTCTGGAAGTTCGTCAGCAGGCCACCGAGCCAGCGGTGGTTGATGTGCGGCATGCCGCACGCCTCGGCGACGTCCTTGACGGAGTCGCGCGCCTGCTTCTTGGTGCCGACGAACAGGACCGTGCCGCCGCGGGCGGACAGGTCGCCGACGAACTCCTGGGCCTGGCGCAGCAGACGCTCGGTCTGCAGCAGGTCGATGATGTAGATCCCACCGCGCTCGCCCCAGATGAAACGGCGCATCTTCGGGTTCCAACGTCGCGTCTGGTGGCCGAAGTGGACGCCGGCCTCCAGCAGCTCACGGATGCCGACTTCAGTCGAGGCCATGTGCTGATTCCTTTTGTTGATGTTGATGTGCATCCGCCGGCCGGAGCGCGGGACCCAGAGCATTGGCGTCTGGGCAGGACCGCGTCCGCTGTGACCCGGCGGGGTCGTGGTTCAGGACGCCTCCCAGGATAGACAACCGAGCGCGCCAGCGGCCTTCTAAGGTCGAAGGCATGGACCTGCATCCGCTCATCCAGGGGTTCGCGGACGTCGCCGAGGCCTACGAGCGTGGCCGGCCCGGCTATCCGGCGACGGCGATCGCCGCGATCGGGCTGCCCGCGGGCGCGCGTGTCGTGGACGTCGGCGCCGGGACCGGGAAGCTGACACGGGCGCTGCGCGACGCCGGGCTCGACGTCGTCGCGGTCGAGCCGGTCGACGGGATGCGGGCGCGGCTGGCCGCCGGGCTGCCCGAGGTCGAGGCGCTGGCCGGGACCGCGGAGGCGCTGCCGCTGCCCGACGGGTCGGTCGACGCGGTCGCCACCGGCGAGGCCTTCCACTGGTTCGACCCCGAGCCGGCGGCGCGCGAGTTCGCGCGGGTCACGCGGCCGGGCGGGATCGTCGCGGTGCTCTGGAACACGCCGCTCGCGGACGTCCGGACGCCGTGGGGCCCGGAGCTGAGCGCGATGCTCGCGGCCGTCCGGCCGGCGCATCCCGGCCACGACGAGGAGGACGGCGCCCACCAGGCCGCGTTCGACGCCGCGGACCTGTTCACGCCGCTCGAGCCCCGGGACTTCGCCAACGCCTTCACCACCGACCGCGCGGGGCTGCTGGCGCACCTCGCCTCGCTCTCGTACGTCGGCGTGCTCCCCGAGCCCGAGCGCGCGGAGCTGCTCGCGCGCGCCGACGCGCTGCTGCGCGAGCACGGCGTCGAGACCGTCGACCTGCCGCTCACGACCCGCCTGTACACCGCGCGGCGCCGGGAGGCCTGAGATGGACCTGCACCCGCTCGCCCACGGCTTCGCCGACGTCGCCGACGCGTACGAGCGCGGCCGGCCCGGCTACACGCCGGAGGCGGTCGCCGCGATCGGTCTGGCGCCCGGCGCCCGCGTGGCCGACGTCGGCGCCGGGACCGGCAAGCTGACACGGGCGCTGCGCGACGCCGGGTTCGACGTCGTCGCCGTCGAGCCGTTCGCCGCCATGCGCGCGGCGATCGCCCCGGAGCTGCCCGACGTCGAGGTCCTGGAGGGCGCCGCCGAGGCGCTGCCCCTGGGCGACGCGTCGGTCGACGGCGTCGCGTGCGGCGACAGCTTCCACTGGTTCGACGGGGCGCGCGCCGCGCCGGAGCTCGCCCGCGTCATCCGGCCCGGCGGCGTCCTGGCCATCCTGGGGAACACCGCCGCGGGCGAGGCCGCGCGCGCGGGCGCCGCGTGGGGCCAGCCGCTGATCGACCTCCTCAACGCGGTCCGGCCCGAGCATCCGGCGTTCACCGAGGACCAGGGCCGCGCGGCGATCGACGCCACCGGCCGGTTCGAGCCGTTCGCGCAGGCATCGGTCACGCAGCTGCACGAGACCTCACGCGCCGGGATGGTGGCGAGCATCGCGTCGATGTCCTACATCGCGCTGCTGCCCGACGCGCAGCGCTCCGACCTCCTCGGCCGCGCCGACGCGCTGCTGCGCGAGCACGGCGTCGAGGACGTCGGCGTGCCGCTGCGGACCACCATCTGGACCGCGCGGCGCCGCGCCGCCTAGCTGTAAGTCCTGGGGAGGTTGTTCCGCTCGTAGAGGCGGGTGATCGGGGGCTTGTGGCCGAGCGCTGAGTGTCGGCGGTGATGGTTGTAGTGGTAGAGCCAGCCGTCAAGGGCCGCGGTGCGGTCTTGGCTTGAGCGGTAGA
>DATDMD010000237.1:0-21717 GCA_036518975.1 Baekduia sp. | reverse complement strand
ACGGATCGTCCAACCTGGAGGGCAAGGACGTGCGCTTCGGCGCGGCGGGCACGGCGCTGTACGCGGAGGCGACGACGACCGGATCGAGCGGCGCGGTCGACGGCGCGATGGAGTCGCTCACCGCCGGCGGCGCGGCGTTCGCGCTCGCCAACATGCTGACCGGTGAGACGATCTTCGGCGGCATCGGCTCCGGCATCGCCGGGCTGCTCCTGCTCGCCCTGCTGGCAATGTTCCTGGCGGGCCTGATGGTCGGCCGGACCCCCGAGTACCTCGGCAAGCGCGTCGAGGCGCGCGAGGTCAAGCTCCTCAGCGTCGGGACGCTCGCCGCGCCGATCGTCGTCCTCGTCCTCACGGCGATCGCCGTCGCGACGCCGCTGGGCGCCGCGTCGCGCTTCGCGTTCGACACCTCGCAGGCGTTCACCGAGCACCTGTGGACGTCCGCGTCGCAGACCATGAACAACGGCTCGGCGTTCGCGGGCTACGTCGGCTTCGTGCAGCCCAACGCGCCCGGCAACGCGGGGGCCTATGGCAGCACGTTCGCCGACGTCGCCGGCACCGTCGCGATGCTGCGCGGCCGCTACGTCCCGCTCGCGGCGCGCCGCGTCGCACCCGCGGGCCTGGGCACGCTGCGCACCGACGGCGCGACCTTCGGGATCGTCCTGCTGTTCGTGATCGTCGTCATCGTCGTCCTGAACTTCCTCCCGGCGCTGGCGCTCGGACCGCTCGCCGGCGAGCTGCGATGACATCTCCACGGAATCTTGATGCGCCGCGCCCGGATCTGCACGCCATCCGGGCACCCGGGTCGCGAAGCTGGAGCCATGCGCGCGTGCGTCGCCCGGAACCCCGACTCGGCCGATTGGTGAGGCTGCCGACGTGGACGCCCGGACCACGGCCATGATGCTCCTGCTCGCCCTGGGCGGCGATGTCCGGCGACGCTGAGCACCCGCGCGACGCCGGGCTGGTCCTGATCTGCGACGACGACGAGACGCCGCGCTCGGCCCTGGCCGCCGGCCTGGACGCCGCGGGCTTCGAGCCGGTCGTCGCCGGCACGATCGCCGACGCGCTGCGCGAGGCCGAGGCGCGCACCCCGGTCGCCGCGATCCACGAGCTCGTCCTGCCCGACGGCGACGGCCTCGACCTCTGCCGGTCGCTGCGCGCCTGGAGCGCGATGCCGATCCTCGTGGTCACGCGGTCGGCCGACGAGGACGACAAGGTGCGCGCGCTGGACGCCGGCGCCGACGACGTCGTGACGAAGCCGGTCTCCCCGCGCGAGGTCGCGGCGCGCCTGCGCGCACACCTGCGGCGCGCCCCGGTCGACGGCGGCGGGCCCGTGATCCGCTACGACGACCTCGAGATCGACCTGGCGGCCCGGGTCGTCCGGCGGTCCGAGGGCGAACTGCACCTGACGCCGATGGAGTTCAAGCTGCTCCGGGTCCTCGTCCTCAACCGCGGCCGGCTCATGACCCACGGCGCGCTCCTCGCCGAGATCTGGGGTCCCGACAACGCGGGCGACCTCCAGACGCTGCGGACGTGCGTCAACCGCCTGCGGGCCAAGGTCCAGCCGCGCGCGGCGGGCGGCGCGAGGCACATCCTCACGATCCCCGGAGTGGGGTACCGCTTCACGTAGTCCCGCGCACCGGAGTCCCGGGGTGTGATAAGAACAGGACTCAGTCTTATCTTCGCTCTCCCTGGACGACCTTGTTGCGCTCCCTCACGCTCATCTCCCTCGCGGTACTCGCCGCGCTCGCCATCGCCGGCTGCGGCTCGACCGGCTCGACCTCCCAGGCCAGCGGCCGGATCGACGTCGTGGCGACCACGACCCAGCTCGGCGACGTCGTCAAGGCGATCGGCGGCGACGCCGTGAACGTGCACCAGATCCTCCAGCCCAACACGGACCCGCACGACTACGAGCCGCGGCCCGACGACATCATCAAGACGGCGGGCGCGCAGCTCGTCGTGACCAGCGGCGACAACCTCGACCAGTGGATGGGCGACGTCATCAAGAACGCCGGCGGGGACCCGACCGTGCTCGACGCCGGCGCCGGCCGTCCCGTGACGCTGCCCGGCGAGACGTCCGGCCCGGAGGCGTCGCGCTTCGACCCCCACTGGTGGCACGACCCGGTCAACGTCGAGTACGCCGCCGGCCGGATCCAGGCGGCGCTGGACGCCGCCGACCCGAAGGCCAAGGCCGCGATCGACCGGGGCGCGCGCGCCTACCTCGCCAAGCTCAGGACGCTCGACGCCGGCATCGAGAGCTGCATCGACCGGGTCCCCGCCGCGCAGCGCAAGCTCGTCACCGACCACGACGCCTTCGGCTACTTCGCCAAGCGCTACGGGGTCGACATCGTCGGCGCCGTCATCCCGTCCCAGACCACGCAGGCCCAGCCGTCGGCCGGCGACCTGGCCCAGCTCAGCGCCCTCATCAAGCGCGAGCAGGTCTCGGCCGTCTTCCCCGAGAGCTCGATCAACCCCAAGCTCGCCAAGGCCATCGCCCGCGAGACCGGCGCCTCGGCCAACTACACGCTGTACGGGGACACGCTCGGGCCGAAGGACTCGGCCGGCGCCACCTACCTGACCATGGAGCAGGCCAACGCCGACGCCATGGTCCGCGGGTTCACGGACGGCAAGGACCGCTGCGCGATCGCGGGGATCTAGGACGGAGACGCCGCCTGAACCAGCGCGTCGAGCGCCGCCTGGGCGTCGGCGTCGAGGTGTTCGAAGCGCAGGGCGTACAGGTTGACCTCGTGCTGGCGCAGGACGCGGGCGACCACGCGGAGGTGCTGGTGGGTCGCCGGGTGCTCGACGTCGAACATGAGCTCCTCGTCGACTCGCAGCGGGCGGTCGGCGACGACCTGGGCGCCGTGCGGTGACAGATCGCGCGTGTGCGCATGGACCTCGTTGCCGACCTTGCGGCCGAGGTGGACGTCGAGCTCGACCTGCACCCGCTCGGTGGCGCGCCGGTTCTCCATGGCTCCTCGAGCGCGATGCTACAGGTGCCGTCCGTCGCGGCCGGGACCAGTGACGCGCCGGACCCCGGCCGGCGTCCGGACGAACACCTGCCACGCGTAGTAGGAGAGGAAGGCCCGCTCGTCGACGCGCATCCGGGCCGCGAAGCGCCGGATCGCGCGCACGTACGCGGTCGAGTGGTTGTAGGCGTAGAGCGCGCGGTCGACGTCGCCCGGGGCGCCCGCGTGACGCAGGTAGTTGGCGGCGGCGAGGATGGCGTCGTGCGGGTCCTCGATGTCGCCGCCCATGCCGTACCGGCGCCACGTCGCCGGCAGGAACTGCATCGGGCCGCGGGCGCCGGCCGCGCTGGCGCTGCGCACGCGGCCGAAGGCGGACTCGACGAAGTTGATGGACGCGAGGATCGACCAGTCGATCCCGAAACGCCGCTGCGCGTCGGCGTAGGAGCGGCGCAACGTGGCCGCGGGCGCGGCGGCCGCGACGCGGATGGGCGGGGCGCGGCCGGGGGAGCGCGGGATCGCCGCGAGCTGGCGCCGCGCGAGGACCGTGTCGCGCGCCTCGCCGCGGACGTCGGCAGGCAGGAGGCGCAGCGTCGCGTCGCCGACGGCGCGGCGCGCGGCCATCAGCCGCAGGAGCCGCTGGTGGCGCAGCGCGAGGAAGGTGACGTCGCGCGGCGGGGCGGCGGTCGTGTCCCACGCGCCGACGGCGGCGCGGAGGCGCTGCGTCGTCGTGGTCAGGTCGGCGGCGAGACGCGGCGCGGTGCCGGGGAGCGCGGCGTCGGGCGCAGGCAGCGGGGGCGACGGGCGCGCGCGGGCCGGCGATCCGGAGCGCTGCGGCGGTCGTGGCCTCGCGTCGTCGTGCCGCCCGGCGAGCCCGACCACGACCACCAGAGCGGCCGCGAGGCTCGCGACCAGCACCACGGCGAGCGGTCGCCCGCGCACGCGCTCACTCCGCGCAGGGGATGAACCCGGCCGGCCGGGCCATCGAGCGCCGCAGCGAAGCGAACGCCACCGCGCCCATCAGCAGCGGGATCCAGAACAAGATCAGCCGGTAGGCCAGCACCGCCGCGGTGACCGTCGCCGGGTTGCCGCCGTAGACGATCAGCGTCCCGATCAGCCCGCCGTCGATCCCGCCGATCCCGCCCGGGAGCGGCAGCAGCCCGCCGAGCTGACCGATCAGGTACCCCAACAGGATGACGCTCGCGCCGGGCGGGTGGCCGATCGCCTCGAACGCCGCCCACAGCGCCAGGTTGTCCCACGCCCAGTAGCCGATGATCCCGACGATCAGCGCCGGCGGATGGCGCTTGAGCAGGACGCCGGCCTCGCCCGTCCCGCGCACGATCGCGCTGCGCGACGCCAGCCACAGCCGGCGCAGGCGCGAGTGGTCCTCGGTCGGCGCCGGGCCCTCCGGGATGCGCGGGATCAGCGCCACGAGCGCGATCAGCAGCGCCGCGAGCGCCGCCGGCACCAGCGTCAGCCACACGGGCTGCGGCGGCCCGATCACGCCGGCCCAGACCACGACGCCGACCACGACGACCGCCGCGAAGTTCACCGAGGACTTCAACAACAGGAACGCGACCGAGCGGCGCGCGATCGTCTCCGCCTTCATCCCCGCGCGCGAGAGCACCCACGCGCCGAGCGCCACGCCGCCGGCGCCGGACGCCGGCACGATCGACCCCGTCCCGACCTCGGAGAGCCCGAGCTCCGTCGCCGCCCGCCAGCTCATCAGCGAGCAGAACGCCGGCCGGAACATCAAGACGTAGGACAACGAGGAGAGGACCTCGAAGACGATCGCCAGCAGGATCCAGCCGGGCGCGGCGCCGCTGAGCCGGTGCCGCACCTCGCCGAGCCCCGGCGCCAGCGCGGCGACGAGCAGGAGCACGAGCAGCAGCGCCGCCGCCTCGAGCGTCCGCCGCACGAGCGAGCGGGTGTCGAGGCCGCTCGGCATCGCGGACGTGGGGGCGGGTGCGGGTGCGGGTGTGGGGGCGCGCGCCATCGGCCAAGAGGACGGTAGTGCGCCTGCGGGACGCCGCCGCGCCGGGACCTACCCGTCCGCCGGCGCGGCGAGCCCGCCCAGGACCACCGCCAGCGACGTCGTCGGCGGTCGCGGGCGGACGGTCGTGGCCGACGCGCCGAGCATGCGCACCGCCAGCAGCAGGTCCTCGGCGCCGAGGTGGGACGCCAGCGTCCCGGCCGCGTGGGCGGCGGAGGCGATCGGCGCGAGCATCGCCACGACGCGGTCGGCGAGGTCCTCGCGGGCGTCCTCGGGCAGCGCCTGCTGGGTGAGCGACTCCAGGAAGCCGCGGTTCTCGTGCTGCTGCTCCATCGCCGAGGTCAGGAACGCGCGCAGGACGTCGGGCTCGTCGAGCGCCACGCGCGCCGCGGTCTGCAGGTCCTCCAACACGGCCTCGGTGACCGCGACGATCAGCTCGAGCTTGGTCGGGAAGTGGCGGTAGAGCGTCGCCACGCCGACGCCCGCGCGGCGCGCGATCGCGTCGACGGCGACGTCCAGCCCGTCCTCGCGGAAGGCCGCCGTCGCGGCGCGGGCCAGCCGGGCGCGGTTGCGGACGGCGTCGCGGCGGGTCGGCGGCGGCGAGGGAGCGGAGGCCATCGGTGTCCTGCACGATACACCGAAGCGGAGTGATCACTTCGTTTTGGTGCTAGGCTTGGCGATGGCATGAAACGGAGTGAGGACTACGCTTCGGGCGGGGCGTTCGACTGCCTGCTGGCCTCGTTGGGCCCCGTCGGCACAGCCGTGGCGCACGACCACGCCGCCGAGACCATCCTGTGGGGCATGATCTTGAATGCTGGCGTCATCTGCGCATTGGCGGCGGAGGGCTGAGCGGCGGTGTTCCGCAACATCCTCCTGGGACTGGACTTCTCGCCCGCCGCCGACCGGGCGCTGGACGAGGCGATCGACCTCGCCGAGCGCCACGGCGGCCGGCTGACGATCCTGACGGCGATCCCGGAGGTGCACGGCTGGGCGGCCGGCCCGTGCGAGTCGGTGACGGCCGCCAACGAGCTCAACGCGCAGCTCGAGCGCGAGGCGTGCGCGCTCCAGCACGACGCGGTCGCGCGCGTGCCGGACGACCTGCCGGTCTCGACGGTCATCCGGCGCGAGACCGCGCGCCGCGCGCTGATGGACCAGCTGAAGGGCGGGTGCTACGACGGCGTCGTGATCGGCGCGTCGGACGCCGGCCGGCTGCGCTGCACACGCTCGCTGACGCGCTTCCTGATCCGCCACGCGGGCGTGCCCGTGCTGGTCGCCAGCGCCGACGGCGACGCGCCGCGGCTGCACCTGCCCAAGGGCAGCGAGCCCTCGCCGCCGCCGAGCGCCGCGCCCGAGCCGGGACTGCGCCCGGCGGTGCCGCCGCCGAGGCCCTAGCGCGCGCCGGCCTTCGTCTTCGCCTTGCCGGAGCGTTTCGTCTTCTTGGTGTCCTTGCTCCCGCGCAGGTCGTCGAGCGTCTGGCGCAGCGCCTCCATCAGGTCGGGCGCGGGCGCCGGCTCGGCGTCGGGCTCGGGCGCGTCGATCGTCCCGCCCTTCTCCTTGTCCTTGACGACCTTGCGCAGGCGCTTGCGGTACTCGTCGGAGTAGATGGTGGGGTCGAAGTCGTCGCTGAGCGCCTCGACGAGCTTGACGGCCTGGTCGACGGCCTTCTCGTCCGGCTTGCGGCCGCCCGGCGCGATGCCCTTCGTCGGCCGGATCTCGTCGGCGAACGCCATCGTGGTCAGCGACAGCAGCCCTTCGCGCACGCGCACGGCGGCGAGGTGCTCCTTCGTGCGCAGGACGAAGCGGCCGAGGGCGACGTCGTCGGCGTCGGCCATCGACTCCACCAACAACCGGTAGGCGCGCTTGGCGCCCTCCGAGTCGCCGGTCGGGACCAGCCAGTAGGGGTGGTCGTAGAACATGGGGTCGATCTCGGCGGCGTCGACGAACGACTCGATCTCGATCGTGCGGGTGCGCCGCGGCGCGATCGCGTCCAGCTCGGCGTCGGTCAGCACCACCTGCTTCCCGGACTCCAGCTCGTAGCCGTGGCCGATGTCCTCGAACGGGACCTCCACGTCCTCCTTGGCGCAGAAGCGCCGCACCTCGATCCGCGCGCCGTCCTTGGCGTGCAGCTGGCGGAAGTGGAGGTCCTGGTCGCGCGCGGCGCTGTAGAGCGCGACCGGCACGTTGACCAGGCCGAAGCTGAGCGATCCGGTCCAGAGCGAGCGTGGCATCAGGCGAGGCTCGCCTCCAGCGCGGCCGCCAGGTCGTCGCCGGCGTCCTCGTCGCGGTCGTCCTCGGGCGGCTCGATGTCCTTGCCGGACTTGGCCTTCTTCCTGATGGCGTCGAGCACGGTCTCGCGGTACTCGTCGTGCAGCCGCCCGGGCTGGAACTCGGTGTGCAGCGACTCGACGAGCTGGCGCGCCATCGTGATCTCGCGCTGGTCGGGCTTCTTGGCGGCGCGCGGGACGTCGAGGTCCTTGGGTGCGACGAGCTCGTCGGCGAAGCGCATCGTGTGCAGCGCCATGACGGTGTCGTAGGCGCGCAGGGCCACCAGGTACTCGCGGCGGTGGAAGGTGAAGCGGCCGAGCGCGGCCCGTTCCGTCCGGTCGAGCGCGACCTGGAGCAGCTTGTAGGCGTCGACCCCATCGTCCTGCGGTCCCAAGAAGTAGGACTTGTCGAAGTACACCGGGTCGATCGCGGCCAGCGGGACGAAGCGGTCGACGTCGATGATCCGCGCGCGGGTGCCGCCGGCGGCGTCGACCTCCTCCTTGTCGACGACGACGTACCGGCCGGACCGGACCTCGAAGCCGCGGACGACCTCGTCGCGCGGGACCTCCTTGTCCTCCTTGGTGCAGAACGTCCGGTGCTCGATCCGGGCGCCGTCCTTCAGGTGCACCTCGTGGAAGTGCACGGTCTTGGCGTCGAGCGCCGTGTAGAGCTTGACGGGGACGGCGACCGCGCCGAACGCGATCGTGCCGTTCCAGATCGAGCGTGGGGCCATGCCGGGGTCCTACCCGCCGCGGGGGCTCGTCCTCACGTCCCGTCCGGGGCGCGGCCGCGCGGGGGCGACGGTCGGCCGGAAGAAGCGGTGCTCCTCGATCGTCCGCGCCGGCGCCGCGTGCCTGGGCTCCGGCTCAAGGGCGTCGTCGGTGCCGCGCTCGCGGCGCGCGGTGGTCTCCGTGGCATGGTCCTTCTCCATACCTTTGTACGTCCCGGATCGCGGCGCTCGCAAGCGCGCGACGTGCGCCCGCGAACAACCGGATTCCGGCGTCAGTCGCGGTGGTGGTCGACGACCTCGACGTTGTTGCCGTCCGGGTCCAGGACGTAGGCCGCGTAGTAGCCGGGGTGGTACTGCGGGCGCTCGCCGGGCTCGCCGTTGGAGGGGTGGCCGGCGGCCGTCGCGTCGGCGTGGAAGCGGCGGACGCCGTCCTCGTCGGCCTTGAAGGCCATGTGCACGTTCTTGGTCAGCACGTCGCCGGGGACGACCGAGAACGACACGTTGCCGGCGCCCGTGCCGAACGTCGCGCGGTCGTCGCCGGCGTGGCGCACCTCGAGGCCGGCGCCCGGCGCGATCGTCCTGTAGAACGCGGTCGCGGTGCTGAGGTCGGCGACGCGCATCCAGACGTGGCCGACGACCGCGCGGTGGTCCAGGTCGCCTCGGTGGACGGCCTCGACGCTGTTGCCGTCGGGGTCGCGCAGGAACGCGCCGTAGTAGTCCTCCATGTACTGCGGGCGGGGTCCTGGCGCGCCGTCGTCGAGGCCGCCGTTGGCCTGGCCGATCTTCCAGAACGCGTCGACCTGCTCGCGCGACGGCGCCACGAACCCGATGTGCACGTTCTTGGTGGCCGGGCGCCGGTCGTCGGCCTCCGCCAGCAGGAACTCGCGCCACTCGGCGAACGCGTTGGTGCTGTAGGTCTGGTCGACGCCGAGCGTCTCGAGGATCTCCAGGTAGAACGGCTCGGAGACCGCGCGGTCGGCGACGCGGATCTGGACGTGGTCGAACACGGCGCTCAACCTACAGCGCTTGACAGATCGTGCTCGGCGGCAGATCATACGCACATGCAGACGATCGAGACCGCCCGCGCCGAGACCCGCACGCTCGCGATCCCCGCGCCGCCCGTCGCGGTGCTCCAGGTGATCGCGGACCCTCTCCGCCTCCCCGAATGGGCGCCGGCCTTCGCCACCTCCGTGGCGCCGGACGGCGACCTCTGGCGCGTCGACACCGGCGCGGGCGAGCTCGTCGTCGACGTGCAGGTGCACGAGGAGGCCGGGACCGTCGACATCGTGCGGCCTGGCGGCGACACGACGATCGGCGCCCGGATGCGGGCCATCGGGTCCGGCGACGGCACCGAGCTGCTGTTCACGATCCTGTTCCCGCTCGGGGTCGACGAGCCGGCGGTCGTCGCGCAGATGGACGTGGTCGAGGCCGAGCTGGAGCGGATCGCCGAGCTGGCGGCGCGAGGGTCCTGACACCATTGGGGGATGCGCTTCGCCGACCTCGCCGCCACGTCGCTCGCCGTCGCGGACACGCGGTCGCGCAAGCGCAAGGCGGAGCTGCTCGGCGCCGCGCTGAAGGGGTTGGACGCCGGCGAGGTCGAGCCCGGCGTCGCGTATCTGAGCGGCGAGCTGCGCCAGCGCCGGACCGGCGTGGGCTGGAAGGCGCTGACGGACCTGCCGGCGCCGGCGGCCGAGGCGACGCTGGACGTCGGTGATGTCGATGTGGCGCTTGAGCATGTTGCGGCGTTGAGCGGTCCGGGGTCCCAGGCCGCGCGCCGGGCCGTCGTCGAGGAGCTGTTCGCGCGCGCGACGGCCGAGGAGCAGACGTTCCTGCGGGCGCTGATCGGCGGCGAGCTGCGCCAGGGCGCGCTGGCGGGCGTGATGGCCGACGCGGTGGCGGTCGCGACCGGGCTGCCGCGTGCCGCGGTCGACCGCGCGACGATGCTGCGCGGTGACGCGCGCGTCGTGGCCGAGGCGGCGCTGCGGGAGGGCGAGGCCGGGCTGGCGCCTTTCGCGCTGGAGGTCGGGCGGCCGGTCGGGCCGATGCTCGCGTCGCCGTCGGCGTCCCTGGAGGAGGCGATGGAGAAGCTGGGGCGCGCGGCGGTCGACTGGAAGCTCGACGGCGCGCGGATACAGGTCCACCGCGACGGCGACGACGTCGTGATCGCGAGCCGCTCGCTCGACGACCTGACCGCTCGGTTGCCGGAGGTGGTCGCGGCGGTGCGCGCCTTGCCTGTCGCGCGTGTGATCCTCGACGGCGAGGCGATCGCGCTGCGCGACGACGGCCGGCCGGAGCCGTTCCAGGTGACGTCGTCGCGGATCGCCTCGGGCGCGCCGGGCGTCGTCCCGGTGTTCTTCGACATCCTGCACCTGGATGACGAGGACCTGCTGGACGCGCCGCTGGCCCGGCGCGCGGAGGCGCTGGAGACGGCGGTGCCGGACGCGGCGCTGCGGGTTCCGCGGGTCGTGACGGATGACGTGGAGGTCGCCCGCGAGCACTTCGACGCGGCGCTGGCCGCCGGCCACGAGGGCGTGGTCGTCAAGGACCTCGACGCGCCCTACGCGGCGGGGCGGCGCGGGGCCGGGTGGCTGAAGGTCAAGCCGCGCCACACGCTCGACCTCGTGGTGCTCGCCGCCGAGTGGGGCCACGGGCGCCGGCGCGGCTGGCTGAGCAACCTGCACCTTGGCGCGCGGGCGAACGACGGCGGCGAGGGCTTCGTCATGCTCGGCAAGACGTTCAAGGGCCTGACCGACGAGCTGCTCGCGTGGCAGACGGAGAAGTTGAAGGCCTTGGTCGTCGAGGAGCGAGGGATCACGGTGTACGTGAGGCCCGAGCTGGTGGTGGAGATCGCGTTCGACGGCGTCCAGACCTCACCGCGCTACCCGGGCGGCGTGGCGCTGCGGTTCGCGCGGGTGCTGCGGTACCGGGAGGACAAGCGCGCCGATGAGGCGGACGACCTCGCGGCGGTGCTGGCGCTGCAGCGCTGAGGCTTGCCGGCGGCAGTAGCTTTGCGGCCATGCCCACCCCGAACCCGGCCTTCGAGCGCCTCAGCCGACAGCGCGTGTGCGCGTGAGCGAGGCGGCGGCATCCCCGCGCCGGCGCGACGCGGCGGCGACGCGCACGGCGCTCCTGGTCGCGGCGCGCGAGCTGTTCGACGCGCACGGCTTCCGCGGCACGACGGTGCGGATGATCGGCGAGCGCGCCGGCGTCGACCAGGCGCTGATCGCGCGGTACTTCGGGGGCAAGAGCGAGCTGTACCAGGCGGTCCTGGCGGACGCCGCCGCTCAGCCCGACGTCGCGCCCGACGACGCCCCGGCGCCGCGGCGCCGCACGACGCGCGAGGTCGTCGATCTGCTGCTGGAGCGGGTCGACGAGCATGGCGTCGGACCGGTGCTGCGGGCGATGACGGCGCCGCCGGACGTCGAGGACGAGGCGTCGCGCGAGCAGCTGACCGCGAGGGTGCGCGAGCGCGTGATCGTGCCGCTGGCGCGGTCGCTGAAGGAGGCGGGCGCGAGCGAGCCGAAGCTGCGGGCGGAGTTGGTGGTGGCGATGCTGATCGGGGTGATGACGACGCGGGCGAATGGGTCGCTGCCGCGGGTGGCGGGGGTGGAGCGGGGGGAGTTGGCGGAGTTGTTGGAGGGGATGTTGGGGTCGTAGTTGGCGTTGCTGTTGCGCGGGCGTTGTTGGTGAGCAGCGCAGGCGTTGGTCGTGCCGCGTGGCGGGGTCTGCTTGGCATCTAGGGCGTGAGGCAGTTGAGGTGGTGCTCCGCGCTGTCGGCGTGCCTCGGCCTTGGGGCAGGGGTTTCGGGAGGGGATCGCGGCACGGCGCGAGGTCGTTCGTAGCGCGTAGCCCTATATGGGCCACTCGATACGAATGACCCGCCGTCGCGAGGTCAACGGCGACTTTGGGTCCTATGCGAACCCAAAACCACCGTTGACCCTCGCGGTCCCGGCGATTCGGCCCGAACCCGCCCCCGGAAGCACCCAGGCGACGAGCCACACCGACGGCGTGGAGAGCCACCCACACTCCTCACGCCCTAGATGCGAAGCAGACCCCGCAACGCAGCACGACAACGCCCGCGCTGCACGCCACCAGCGCCGGCGCCACGAGCGCCAGCCCGACCCCTAAGCCCCGATCTGCATCCGATAGTCCAACCCCTGCAGCAAGATCGGCTCGCTCACCATCTGCCGCAGCCGCGAGTACGTCCGCGCCCCGATGTGCTCCGCCAGATCATCGGGATTCAACTTCTCCCCAAACGGCGTGTCGCTCGTGAACACGATCGCCTTGTTGTGCTCATACCGCCGGTTGACGATCGTGTACAGCTGCTCCAGCACCCAGTCATTGGGACGCGGCACCGCCACGTCCTCCAGGTGCAACAGGTCGACGTGCGTCACCGCGTCGATGATCTGACGGGTCGTCGGCTGCGCGTCGGGCTTGTACGAGTCGCGGAGCTCGTTCAGCAGGTCCGTCGTGTTCCGCGTCAGCACTGACAGCCCCGCCGCCCGCGCCTGCTGGGCGACGTAGTAGGCGAGCGTCGTCTTGCCCGTCCCCTTGTTCCCCAGCAGCCACAGCCCGCGGCCGGCGCGGACGTTGGCGTCGATCCCGTCCGCGAACCGGCGCACGTGCGTCGTTGCGACGCCGTGGCCGAGCGCGATCCCGGACAGCGGCAGCACGTCGAAGCTCAGGTCCTGGAACCGTGGCGGCGCGTAGCGGCCGACGGAGGACTCCATGTCGCCGTGCAGCCGCCGCCGGAGCCGCTCCTCGCGGCACGAGCACGGGTAGGCCTGGCGCTTCTCCTCGTCGAAGAGGAAGCCGTTGGCGTCGCAGCCGTTGGGGCAGTCGAAGTCAGGATCGAGCATTCTCGGGGATGCGGCTGCCGAGCAGAGGAAGGCCGGCGGCGCAGGATAGGCGGTGGAACGTTTCGGGCGACAGCGCGCGTTCGAGCGCGGGCAGCGGCCAGCCGGTGGAGACGACGACGGTCGCGCGGCGGTGCTCGTAGCGGCCGATCGCGATCAGCTCGAGCTGCTCGGAGAGCCAGCCGCGCTGCCAGTCCGACGCGCGTTCGAGCACGGCCTGGTCCAGCCCGACGAGGACGAGCAGCTCGCACTCGCGCAGCGCGTCGAGGCGCGCGCGGTAGCTGCCGAACCGGGAGAGGTAGACGAGCGAGCGGTACAGCGACGACAGCGAGTAGAACGCCGCGTCGCGGTTGTCCAGCGACGCGCGCCGGGCGATCGCGGCGGCCGCGGCGCCGGCGGCGGTCTGGGCGACGGCGCGGACCTGCATGAGCGTCAGCTCGCCGCCCGCGCGCGAGCCGTCGTCGCCGGCACGGGTCCCCGCGTCGAGGTGCCGCGCGGCCCGCGCCTCGGCCGCCTGGTACTCCTCGACCGTGCGCGGCGGCGCGTACGCCTCGTCCAGCCGCTCGGCGTCCTTGACCTGCCGGTCCCACGGCGCGACCGTCATCCACAGGCCGCGCCCCTCCTCGATGTGGCGGTCGAGGTCGTGGGTCCAGCCGGTCACGATCGAGTGCAGCGCCGGATGCAGCTCCGGATGCAGCGAGCTCGCCAGCCCCAGGTTGGCGATCTCGGGCGTGATCGAGCCGCCGAGCAGCCGCGTGCGGTTGCGGCGCAGGCGCAGCGGCCGGCAGCGGCACGCCCGGCTCTCGCGCGTGGCCTCGTCGACGACCCAGCCGTCGCCCTCGCAGTGCTCGCCCGGGTAGAGCTTGCCCTTGCGGCGGCTGGGGTGGAAGTCGCAGACGTCGTCGGCGTCGCGCCGGTCGGGCGCGGTCGGCGCGGGCGGGCGCAGGAACACGAAGCGCGAGCCGTCGACCTCGGGCGGACGCGTGGCCGTGGCCGTGACCGTCCCGGCGGCCGCCAGCTCCGCCGCGCCCCGGCGCCCGGCCGGCGTCAGCAGGACCCGCGGCGGCTCGGCGTCGATCGCGCGCACCAGCCCGCGCGCGCCCAGGCGGTCCAGGACGACGCCGACGACGCGCTCGTCCAGCGCCGCGGCCTCCGCGACGCCCGGCACCGGAAGCTCCCGGACGCCGAGCCCGAGGCCGAGCCCCTCCCGATCCAGCCCCGCGACCTTCGCCAGCACCCACTCCTCCAGGGCGCGGTCGTGGTCGTCGGGGGCCATGCGCTCAAGCGTAGAAGGGCGTGCCGTCGGCTCGGCGCGCAAGACCCCGGACGTTGCGGGTTCTCCGCCGGCTACGCGACGTGCTGCTCGGTCGCCAGCCGCTCGCCCGCGCCGTCGAGCGTCTGGGCGAGCTGGCGCAGCCCGCGCGACACCCGCGCCCGGACCACCTGCGCGGTCACGCCGGTCGCCGCCGCGATCTCGTCGTACTCGCGGTGCTCCAGGACCCGCGCCCGCAGCGCGACGCGCTGGTCCTCGCCCAGCGCGTCCAGCGCCCGGTCGATCGCCGGGCGCAGCCGCTGGAGGTCCGCCAGCTCCTCGATCCGCTCGTACTCGGCGGGACCCAGCGACGCGACGGACACCCCGATCCGCTCCAGCGACCGCCGCTCGACCACGCCGCGCTCGCGCCAGCGGTAGAGCTGGTGCCGCGCGATCGTCCACATCCACGCGCGGCCCTGCTCCTCGGTCTCGCCGCGGAAGCCCTCGATGTGGGCCAAGAGCTCGGCGAACGTCTCGGCCATCAGGTCGAACGCGGTCTCGGGGTCGAACGTGCGCCGCGCGAAGAACCGCAGCACCGCGTCGTGGTACTCGAGGTACACGTCGGCGAACGCCGTCGGGTCCTCGCGCGCCCGGACGAACCCGGACCTCGCTCGCCCGTGTCCGAGTCTCAGGAGGCCACGTCGCATCCGCGGCTCATCCTTGCACACCGCTCAGGCATTTAGAAACCGGACGTGGCCTGTACGTGGTCACGACTCTGTCACTCTCGTCCCTAGGTCGTACGAGTCCATGGAACAGAGCCGGCGGTTGACGAAGACGAGCAGCAGACCGTGCGCGAGGGTGGCGGCGACGCGCGAGGCGCTAGCCGCCCGCCGACCGCCTGGCCGTGTCCTTGACGATCTTCTGCACCTTCGGGCGCAGGGTGTCGAGGAGCTTCTGGAGCGCCGCGCGCGCCTCGTCGTCGAGCGGGACCGGGACCGGATAGCCGCCGTCGGCGCTCGGCAGCGTCAGGACGCCGCAGAGCTTCTGCAGGCCGACGAGCGGGTCGTTGAGGTCGGCCTCGTTGTCGGGGACGAGCGCGTAGAAGTGCTCGACCGCGCCGCGCACCCGGCCCTCCTCGGCGAGCTCGACCACGCCCGCGGAGAGCAGCGTGCGCACGTGGTAGGCGACGGCGCCGAGGGTGTTCCCCGTCACCTCGGCCAGGCGCGTCGGGCTGATGGGCTCTCCGTAGCTGCGCATCGCGTCCACGATCTGGTCGCGGGTCGGATGCGGGCGGAGGGTCTTGCGGCGCTGCTGCTGCTGTCGCTTGGTCGCCATGCGGATCAGGCTCCTGTCGTCGTCGGGACTGGCTGAGCTGCGTGCCGGCCATCTCCGATCGCGCCGCCGGCCTGCTGGCGGAGCTCCGCCATCCGGTCCGGCTGCCGATCCTGATCGCGCTCGAGGAACGTCCTCGCAGCCCGACGGAGATGGCCGAAGATCTCGGTGCGCCGTTCGATCGCGTCAACCACGCGATGCGGGCGATGGCGGCGGCGGGGCTGATCGCGCTCGTGCGCGAGGAGCCGTCGGCCGGCGCGCCGAACCTCATGCGGCGGATCTACGCGGTCCGCTACCACGGATGGAAAGGACTCGCCGCGACGCTCGAGGCCATCGCCGACACGCGGGTCGACGACGCCGCGGGCTAGCCGCGAGCGGTCTCGTGCGGGGACCGGCAAGGCGAGAGTGGGGTCGGACCGTGCATTCGCGCGCGCTGCGGCGGCAGCGTAACGACCCTCACTGCTGGGTGCAAGCGCAGCGTTGAAAACGGATTCGGTGCGTGTGCGTCCGAAGACCCCGGCCGCGCCGTCCAGTGGGCTGAGGACGACGGCGCGACCGGGGTCGACGGTGGTCGCTGTGCGACCGGTTCCGCTCGTTGTGACACGCGGAGAACGCGAAGATCACGACCGTTCTGGGGATTGCACCCGATCGGGCAGGGTGCGGCTACCGCTTGAGCGTGATCGTGATGTGGTCGGTCCCGGCGGCGACGACGAGCTTCGCGGTCTTGGCGCGCCGCAGCGCACGGCGACCCGCGGCGGTGGCCTTGACCTTCACCTTGGCGGTCCCGGCCTTGGCGGCCTTGCCGCTGCCCTTGGCGACGACGGTCCGGCCGCGCTTGAGCGACACGGACACCTTGGCGCCGGCCCTGCGGCCCTTGACCGTGATCGTCAGGCCGCCGCGCAGCAGGGCGCGCAGCGTGGGCCGGCCGGCGACGGCGAGCCTCGCGGCGGCGTGGCCCGTGCCCTTGCCACCCGCGTTGTTGGTGCCCTTGCCGGCGTTGTTGGTGGCCGTGCCCGGCGGGACGGGCGCGGGCGCGGCGCCCGCGCGGGTCACCGTCTCGCAGTCGGGCGCGACGACGTCGGCGGCGTCGGCCTTGACGGTGTCCTGGCCCGGACCGCAGGAGACGTTGTCGACCTCGCCGTCGGCGGCGTCGATCGTGTCCGACGACGAGCCGGGGCTGAGGTCGCAGCGCATCTCGTTGCAGCGGCCGTCGCGGTCGCCGACGATCTTGTCCGGGCCGGGACCGCCGACGATCGTGTCGTTGCCGTAGCCGCCCGTGATCGTGTCTCCGCCCGCGCCGCCGTCGATCGCGTCGTCGGCGTCGGTGCCCTTGAGCTGGTCGTTGCCGCCCTTGCCGGTCAGCTCGGCGCGGTTGCCGACCTCGGAGGCGCTGGCGATGTCGTCGCCGTCGGTGCCGACGTAGCGCAGCGACCCGTAGGACTCGACGAGCTCCATGTTGGTGACGTTGTCGCCCTCGCCCGGGAAGCCGTCGTCGGCTACGCCGTCGAGGGTGACGGTGACGAGCTGCTCGGTCGCGGGGTCGCCGCGCATCCAGTCGGTGATCGAGTCGCGCCCGGGGCCGCCGTCGATGACGTCGGCCGAGTGCTCCTCCATCGGGTCGGACTTCAGGATGTCGTCGCCGGCGCCGCCACGGATGACGTCGGCGCCGTCGCCGCCGTCGACCGTGTCGTTGCCGTCGCCGCCGTCGAGGTCGTCGTCGCCGGACAGGCCGTCGAGCTTGTCGTTGCCGGCACCGCCCTGGACGACCTCCGAGCCGTAGCCCTCGAAGAAGTCGTTGCCGGCGCCCATGTCGTAGCGGGCGTACTTCGGCGACGGCGCGTCGGCCATGTAGGAGGAGATGCGGTCGTCTCCTCCGCGCAGCGAGACGTTGACGCCGCCCGGGACGCCGGGGCAGGACACGTCCTGGGTCCACTCGTCGGCGCTGCAGCCGGGACCGGCGGTGACCGCGCCGGTGAAGCTCACGGCGCCGTCGTAGTAGGTCAAGGCGATGGACTCGGGCGCGTCGGAGCCGGTGACGGTGATCGTGGTGCCGTCGCTGGAGGCGGTCACCGCGGCGTGCGCCGCGCCGGGGAGGGCGAGCAGGGAGGTCGAGGCGAGGGCGAGCGTCAGCGCTCGGCGGGGGGAGATCGGGATCATGGCCGGGAGCGTGCCGGCGCGCGGTGCGGGCCACATCAGGGAGTCGCCCAGTGGTGGGACCGCTGTTCGGGTAACCGCCGTATGAGAGAGGTGATCGGTCGCCGGGAGTTCCTCGCGCTGGGGGTCGCGGCGGCGCCCGCGGTGTTGGGGCGCTGGTGGTGGGACGCGGCGCGCGCGGGCGGGGCCGGTGGCGTCGCGTTCGTGACCGCCGACACCGAGGCGCACGTGGCGGTCGTCGACCTCGCCGCGCGGCGCGTCGCCAGCCGGATCCAGACGGTCGCCGACCCGCGGTCGATCGAGCGCGCGCCGGCCGGGCGCGTGGCGCTCGTCGGCCACGCGGGGGCGGGCGCGATCTCGCTGCTGGACCTCGACCGGCGGCGCGTGCGGCGCGTCCTGCGCGGGTTCGCCCAGCCGCGCTACACGGCGTTCGCGCCGGGCGGCCGGGTCGCCTACGTCAGCGACTCGGGCGCGGGCGAGGTCGCGGTGGTCGACGTCGTCGCCGGGCGCGTCGTGCGGCGCGTGGGCGTCGGCGACGGCGCGCGGCACCTCGGGCTGTCGCCGGACGGCGCGACGCTGTGGGTGGCGCTGGGCTCGAGCGCCGAGCGCGTCGTCGTGGTCGACACGCGCGACGCGCGGAGGCCGCGCCGTGCGGGGGCGATCCGCCTGCCCTTCCTCGGCCACGACGTCGCGTTCTCGCCGAGCGGCCGGCGCGTCTGGGTGACGGCCTCGCGCGAGGGCCGCGTCGGCGTCTGGTCGGCCGGCGACCGCGACTTGGTGAGAACGCTGGCCGCCGACGTCGGGCCGCAGCACGTGACCTTCGGCCCCGCGACGGCCTACGTCGCCAGCGGCGAGGGCCGCAGCGTCCGGACGCACGCGCTCTCCGACGGCCACGTCCTGCGCCGCGTCCGCGTGCCGAGCGGGTCCTACAACATCCAACGCACGGGCTCGCGCGTGATCACGCCCTCGCTGGGGACGGGCGCGTTGACGCTGCTCGACGCGCACGGCCGGGTGACGGCGCAGATCCCCGTCGCGCGCAACGCCCACGACGCGTGCCTGGGCTGAGGGCGCCGCGCGGGCGGCCCGGAGTCCCGGCCGGGTCGCCCGCGGGCGTCGGTTCTCAGTGCGACGCGGTCTGCCAGTGGGTGCCCGCGCCGACCTCGCCGCCGGCGGCCTGGGAGACGGCGGCGCGGGCCTGGGCGCCGACGCCGATGACGGTGTCGTAGCCCTCGGCCGCCAGGCGCGTGGCCTGGGCCTGAGCTTCGAAGGTGCCGCCGGCACCGCGCACCGTCACGTCGCCCGCGGTGGGCGTCGCGGCGGCGATCTGCGCGGCGGAGGCGTCGCTGCCGGCCAGGACCGCGACGCGCGGGGCCGGAGCCTGCGGCGCGGTCGTGCCCTGCTGGGCCGCGGTCGCGGCGGCGGAGGCGCCGCCCGCGAGGACGAGCGTCGCCAGCGCGCTGCGGGCGAGGAGGCCGGATGAACGATGGAGGTGGGGAGGGGTCATACGTACCACTGTACTACGTATGACTTCGCTGTCGCAAGGCACGTCGTCGCCCGTGCGTGGTTGCATGCCTGCCATCGCCTCGAACTCCCGTAGCCCTCGCCCCGTCAGCGGCGCCGCGTCGCCGCGGTCGCGCAAGGTCACGAGCGTCGACGTCGCCAAGAAGGCGGGCGTGAGCCAGACGACCGTGTCGCTCGTCTTCTCCGGCAAGGCGACCGGCCGGATCTCGCAGGCGACGGTGCTGGCGGTCCAGGAGGCCGCGCGCGAGCTCGGCTACCGCCCCAATGCGGCGGCGCGCGCGCTGCGGTCCGGGACGGCGTCGGCCGTCGGCCTGGTCGTCCGCGACGTCACGCACCCGTTCTTCGGCCGCACGCTGCGCGGCGCGCAGAAGGCGGCGTCGGAGGCCGGGCACGTCGTCGTCCTCATCGACGACAACTACGGGCGCGGCGACGCCGCGGTCCAGACGCTGCGCGACGGCGCGATCGACGGCTTCCTGTACTTCGCGGCCGTGCCGTCGCCCGCGATGGCCGCGCCGGGCGCGCCGCCCGTCGTCATGGTGGAGTCGGTCCAGCCGGGGCTGCCGTTCGTCCGCTTCGACGTCGCGGGCGGCGCCGACCAGGCGATGGACCACCTGATCGCGCTGGGGCACCGGCGGATCGGGTCGCTGCGGCTGCAGGCCGACGACGGGACCGGCGGGCAGACGTTCGACCTGCGCCACGACCGCTGGGCGGCGGGCCTGCGCGCGGTCGGGGTCGACCCGGCGACGGTGCCGGTCGGCGTGACGTCGTTCGACGCTGACTCGACGATCGCGGCCGCCCGCGCGCTGCTCCAAAGCCCGGATCGGGCGACCGCGTACCTCTGCGACGACGACCTTCTCGCCGCCGGGATGGTCGCCGCGTGCCACCAGCTGGGGCTGCGGGTGCCCGAGGATGTGGCGGTCGTCGGCTTCGACGACCTCGAGCTCGCGCGGCTGACCAACCCGCAGCTGACGACGGTCGCCTTCGACGCCGAGGCGCTCGGCGCCGCGGCGTTCGACCTGCTGCTCGCGCGCCTCCAGGGGCGCCGCCCGCGCAACCGCGTGCTCGACGCGCGGCTGGTCGTCCGCGGGTCCACCGTCCCGGAGTAGGGTCGGCCCATGGCCGTCCCCCCGGACCTGTCCCACGCGCGCTCCAGCACCGTCTCCGACCTGATCCGCCGCAGCGCGCGGCGCAGCCCGACCCGCGTCGCCCTGCACTTCGGCGAGCGGCGCTGGACCTACGAGGAGCTCGACGACGCCGTCAGCCGCGTCGCCGGGCGGCTCCTCGAGCTCGGCCTGCGCAAGGGCGAGCGCGTCGCCGCGTACGGCACCAACTCGGACGCGTACCTGCTGCTGTACCTCGGCTGCGCGCGGGCCGGGCTCGTCCACGTGCCCGTCAACTACAACCTGGTCGGCCGGGAGCTGTCCTACATCATCACCGACGCGAGGGCGACGGCGCTGTTCGCCGACCCCGCGCTGATGGGCGCTGTCGACGCGATCATGGACGACCTCGGCGACGTCGAGCGGATCGGCACGCTGCGCGACGGCGTCGACGGCCTGGTCGACGTCCTGGCCTGGGCGCTGACCGGCGAGGTCCCGAGCCTCGACGCCATCAAGCTGGCCGACGACGACCTCGTGCAGTTGTTGTACACCTCGGGGACGACCGCCGCGCCGAAGGGCGCGATGATGACCCACCGGGCGTTCGTCCACGAGTACCTGTCCTGCGTCGCCGCGCTCGACCTGGCCGAGAGCGACGTCCCGCTGCACCCGCTGCCGCTCTACCACTCGGCGCAGATGCACGTGTTCCTGCTGCCGTACCTGATGCTCGGGGCGACCAACCACGTGGTCGAGAAGCCCGACCCGGCCGACGTGCTCGCGCGCGTCGAGCGCGACGGGATCACGACGCTGTTCGCGCCGCCGACCGTGTGGATCGCGCTGTCCGAGCACCCGGACTTCGCCACGCGCGACCTGTCGTCGTTGATGAAGGCCTACTACGGCGCGTCGATCATGCCCGTGCCCGTCCTGCAGCGGCTGCGGGCGGCGCTGGACGGCGTCGGGTTCTACAACGCCTTCGGGCAGTCGGAGATCGGGCCGCTGGCGACCGTGCTGCGGCCCGAGGAGCACGACGAGCGCCCGGACTCCGCGGGGCGGCCGGTGCTGTTCGTGGAGGTCAAGGTGATCGACGACGACGGCCAGGAGATCGTGGGCGCGGGCCAGGGCGAGGTGCTCTACCGCTCGCCGCAGCTGTGCACCGGCTACTGGGACAAGCCGGAGGAGACCGAGGAGGCCTTCGCCGGCGGCTGGTTCCACTCCGGCGATCTTGTACGGGTCGACGAGGAGGGCTTCCTGTTCGTCGTCGATCGCGTCAAGGACGTCATCAACACCGGCGGCGTCCTGGTCGCCAGCCGCGAGGTCGAGGAGGCGCTGTTCACCCACCCGGCGGTCTCCGAGTGCGCGGTGATCGCGCTGCCCGATCCCAAATGGGTCGAGGCCGTCGCCGCGGTCGTGGTGCTGCGCGCCGGCATGCAAGCGACCGAGGCCGAGCTGATCACGCACGCGCGCCAGGCCCTGGCGCCCTACAAGATCCCCAAGAAGGTGATCTTCACCGACAACCTGCCGCGCAACACCGCCGGCAAGCTTTTGAAACGCGAACTC
>DATDMD010000236.1:0-19056 GCA_036518975.1 Baekduia sp. | reverse complement strand
TATGGCGGGCGCGTGCACGCCGCGTGGGCGCTGGCGCTGAGCGCGAAGATCCGCGACGAGCTGGGCCTGGAGTCCGACGCGATCTGGTCCGACGACGGGATCATCGTCCACCTGCCCGACGCCGACGAGCCGCCGGGCGCGGATCTGGTGCTGCTCGACCCGGACGACCTGGAGGACCGCGTGGTCGCGGAGCTAGGGTCGAGCGCGCTGTTCGGCGCGCGCTTCCGCGAGAACGCCGGCCGCGCGCTGCTGATCCCGCGCGCGTACCCCGGCCGGCGCACGCCGCTGTGGCAGCAGCGCCTGAAGGCGCAGTCGCTGCTGGAGGTCGCCAAGCAGTACAGCGACTTCCCCATCATCTTGGAGACCTACCGGGAGTGCCTGCGCGACGTCCTCGACGTCCCGGGCCTGACCGAGCTGCTGTCCGGGCTGCACTCGCGCGAGCTGTCGCTGGTGTAGGTCGAGACCCGGACCGCGTCGCCGTTCGCGTCGTCGTTGTTGTTCGACTACGTCGCGACCTACATGTACGAGGGCGACACGCCCAACGCCGAGCGGCGCGCCGCCGCGCTGTCGCTGGACCGCGACCTGCTGCGCGAGCTGCTCGGCCAGGAGGAGCTGCGCGACCTCATCGACGCCGACGCGCTGGACCTCGTCGAGGCCGACCTCCAGCACCGCTCGGAGCGCACGCAGGCGACCGACCGCGACGCGCTGGCCGACGTCCTGCGCCGCGTGGGCGACCTGAGCGCCGCCGAGGCGCGGGCGCGCGTCCTGGCCGCGCTGGACAGCGACGGCATGTTGTCGTCGTTGGTCGAAGAGCGCCGTGCGGTGCGGCTGCGTGTCGGCGGCGAGGAGCGCTGGATCGCGGCCGACGACGCCGGGCTCTACCGCGACGCGTTCGGCGCGGTCCCGCCGGGCGGCCTGCCCGCGGCGTTCCTGGAGTCGGTCGAGCGGCCGACCGAGCGGCTGGTCGCGCGCTACGCGCGCACCCACGGGCCGTTCACGACCGCCGACCTGCGCGAGCGCTACGGCGTGGACCCGTCGAGCGCGCTCGGCGCGCTGGAGGCGCGCGGAGACCTGGTCCGCGGCGAGCTGCGCCCCGGCGGCAGCGAGCGCGAGTGGTGCGACCCCGACGTCCTGCGCCGGATCCGGCGCGCGTCGCTGGCCGTGCTGCGCAAGGAGATCGAGGCGACCGACCAGAAGGCGTTGGCCGCCTTCCTGCCCTCGTGGATGGGCGTGGACCGCCATCCGGCCGCCGGCGCGGGCATCGACCGCCTGCGCGAGATGTTGGTGCCCTTGCAGGGGCTCGCGCTGCCCGCCGACGTGTGGGAGCGCGACGTCCTGCCGCGGCGTGTCGGCGCCTACTCGCCGACGTGGATGGACCAGCTGTGCGCGTCGGGCGAGGTCGTCTGGGTCGGCGCGGGCGCGCTGGGCCGCAACTCCGGACGCGTCGCTTTGTACTTCCGCGAGGACGCCGCGGCGCTCGGCCCGCCTTGGGTGCGCGGAGGGGTCGACCGGCCCGAGGGCGAGGTCCATGACCTGCTCCGCGAGCGGCTGGCCGTGTCGCCGTGTTTCTTCACCGACTTCCTCGCGCAGCTGCCGGCCGCGCCCGAGGAGATCCAGGAGGCGCTGTGGGACCTCGTCTGGGCCGGCGAGGTGACCAACGACGCGTTCGCGCCGCTGCGCGCGCCGCGGCTGACGCTGGCGCGGGCCCAGAAGGCGGCGCTGCAGCGCCGCGGCGGCGGGCGCGCCGGGACGCGCTTCGGCTCGCGCCGCGGGGCCGGCGCCGGCGCGTCGGCCCAGGTCCAGGGCCGCTGGGCGCTGACGACCACGATCTTCGGCGACGCCGCCGTCGATCCGATGCAGCGCCGCCGCACGATCGCCGAGCTGCTGCTGGAGCGCTACGGCATCGTCACGCGCGAGCACGTCCTGGCCGAGGGCGTCCCCGGCGGGTTCTCGTCGCTGTACGACTCGCTGTCGACGCTGGAGACGCTCGGCGTGTGCCGCCGCGGCTACTTCGTCGAGGGCCTGGGCGGCGCGCAGTTCGCGCTCCCGGGCGCGGTCGAGCGCCTGCGGTCCCAGGCCGACCGCGCCGAGGAGGCCGCGCCGCTCGTCCTCGCCGCGACCGACCCGGCGCAGCCGTTCGGGGCGGCGCTGCCGTGGCCGAAGCGCCGCGACGACGGCCCGGGCGGCGCCAAGCCGGCGCGCGCGTCCGGCGCCTACGTCGTCCTGGCGGGCTTCGAGCCGGTCGTCTACGTCGAGCGCGGCGGCCGCGGCCTCCAAGTGCTGGTGGAACGCCACGACCCGCGCCTGGTCCCGGCGCTGGAGGCGCTGGCGACGTTCATCACCGGCGACCGCAAGTTGAAGCTGTCGCTCGAGCGCGTGGACGGCGAGCCCGTCGTCGGCTCCGACCTCGAGTCGCTGCTGATCGAGGTCGGCTTCCGGGCCGGCCCGCGCAAGCTCACGCTCAGCGCGTAGACGCGGCGCGGGCCTTGGCCTGCTTCTTGAGGCCCTTGGTCAGGCCGCGCTGCAGCAGCGACCAGACGGCGTCGAACTGCGCGTCGATCTCGGGATCGGCCCACTCGGCGCGGTTGGCCGGGTTGTGGAAGCGGCTGGTGGCGTGGAGGATCGCGCGGCCGGTCGCGGCCGGGTCCTCGGAGACGATCTCGCCGCGCGCGACGCCGTCGGCCACGATGCGCGTCAGCTGCGCCACGAGCTCCTCGACGTGCGCGGCCGTGACCTCGGCCTGCTCGATCGTGAGGATCACGTAGGTCTCGAACAGCTCGGGGTCCTCGGCGGCCTTGGCGCGCTTGGTCTCGATCAGCTCGCGCAGCCACGCGTCCAGGCGCTCGACGGCGGGCGTCTCGGTGTCGGCGACGATCTCCAGCGAGCCGGAGATGCGCGCCAGCCAGGCGGCGGTCACGGCGCCGCGCAGCGCGGCCTTGGACGGGAAGTGGCGGTAGACGGAGCCGTGGCTGACGCCGAGCGCCCGCGCGACGTCGACGACCGTCGCCTTGCCCGGCCCGAAGCGGCGGAGGGCGTCCTCCGCCGCGTCGAGGATCCGCTCGCGGGTCAGTGGCCCGTCCACCCGGTCCGCGCTCACTGCTCGCTGTCGAGGTGCGCCATCTGCGCCTCAGCGTATCTGGCGCCCGCGGCGGAATCGGCGGGCACGGCGGCCTCGATCGTGGCGAGGTCGTCGCCGGTGAGCGCGATGTCGAGGGCGCCGAGGGCCTCGTCGAGGCGCTCGCGTGTGCGCGCTCCGACCAGCGGGACGATGTCGTCGCCCTGGGCCAGGACCCACGCGACGGCGAGCTGCGCGGTCGTGACGCCCTTCGCCTCGGCGACCCTGGCGAGCGCGTCGACCAGCCGGAGGTTGCGCTCCAGGTTCTCGCCCTGGAAGCGCGGGCTCATGCCGCGGAAGTCGCCGGCGGCGAGCTCGCGGTCCGGCTGCCAGTGCCCGCTGAGCAGGCCGCGCGACAGGACGCCGTAGGCCGTGATGCCGATGCCCAGCTCACGCGTCGCCGGCAGGATCTCGCGCTCGATCCCGCGGGAGATGAGGGAGTACTCGATCTGGAGATCGCTGATCGGGTGGACGGCGGCGGCGCGGCGGATCGTGTCGGCGCCGACCTCCGACAGGCCGATGTGGCGCACGTAGCCGGCCTGGACGAGGTCGGCGATGGCGCCGACCGTCTCCTCGATCGGCACCGCAGGATCGACGCGGGCCGGGCGGTAGACGTCCACGTGGTCGGTGCCGAGGCGCTGCAGCGTGTAGGCCAGCGACGCCTTGACGAACTCGGGCCGGCCGGAGTTGCCCAGCCACGCGCCGTCCGGGCCGCGCAGCGCGCCGAACTTGACGCTGATCGCGACGGCGTCGCGGTCGCGGCCGGCGAGCGCCTCGCGGATGAGCAGCTCGTTGTGGCCCATCCCGTAGAAGTCGCCGGTGTCGAGGAGCGTGATCCCAGCGTCGAGCGCGGCGTGGATCGTGGCGATGGACTCGGCCCGGTCGGCGGGGCCGTAGAGGTCCGACATGCCCATGGCGCCGAGGCCGAGAGCGGAGACGGTCGGGCCGGTGGTTCCCAGAAGGTGCTGGTTCATGGTTGAGACGTTAGGACAAGGGACTGACAGATTTCAATCTCTGTCAGCACATGTCTGTCATAGCTCGAACGCTGCTGTCGCGAAGCGCCGCCACGCCGCGCGCTCGGCCGTCGTGTCCCCGCGGGGCGTGAAGCGGTCGCGCGTCGGGCTCAACGCCTCCAGCGCGGCCACGTCCGGCAGGACGCCGGCGCCGACGAGCGCCAGGCCCGCCGCGCCGGCGACGGTGGCGTCGGCCGCGCCGCGCTCGACCGGCACGCCGAGGACGTCGGCCTGGAGCTGGCAGAGCAGGTCGCTGTTGGTCAGCCCGCCGTCCACGCGCAGGACTTCGAGCGCGGCGCCGCCGGCCTCGACGATGTCGGCGACGCGGTGCGCGATCGCCTCCAGCGCGGCGCGCGCGATGTGGGCGGGTGTCGCGGCGGCCGTCAGCCCGGCGATCACGGCGTGCGCCTCGGGCCGCCACCACGGCGCGCCGGCGCCCGCCAGCGCGGGCAGGACGCGGACGCCCCCGGCGTCAAGCACGCTCGCCGCCAGCTCGGCCAGCGCGCGCGGGTCGGCCGCCAGCCCGAGCGTCCCGCTCAGCCACTCCAGGAGCGCGCCGGCCGTGAAGACGCCGCCGTCCAGCGCGTACTCGACGCGCCCGTCGACCTGCCACGCGACGGTCGGGAGCAGGCCGCGCGCGGTCGCGCCCTCCGGCGCCGCGTCGCCCGCGTGGGCGAGGACGAACACGCCGGTCCCGTAGGTCGCCTTCGTCAGCCCGGGCCGCACGCAGCCGGCGCCGGCCAGCGCGGCCTGCTGGTCGCAGACGCGGGCACGCAGCGGCAGCGCGACGTCGCCCCAGCGCGGGTGGCGCAGCGTGCCGAGGTCGCCGGCGGTCGGGCGCACCGCCGGCAGCACGCCGACCGGGAGGCCGAACGCCGCGCACAGCTCGGCGTCCCAGCCCGGCGTCCGCAGGTCCTGCAGCGCGGTGCGCGACGCGGTCGACGGGTCGGTCGCCGAGCCGGCTCCGAGGCGGTCGCACAGGAACGCGTCGACCGTGCCGAGGCGGACGCCGTCGAGGTCCGGCCCGAGCGCGCGGACCAGCCACGACAGCTTCGGCGCCGAGAAGTAGGGGTCGGCCGGCAGCCCGGTCCGCGCCAGCAGCTCCGGCGCGACGTGGTCGTAGGCCTCGGTCCCGCGCTTGTCCTGCCAGACGACGATCGGCGACCGCGGCGCGCCGGTGGCCGCGTCCCAGGCCAGGACCGACTCGCCCTGGTGGTCGAGCCCCGCGGCCACGATCGCCCGCCCGCCGGCCGCCGGCAGGACCTCGGCGACCGCGTCGACGACCGCCGCGAGGACGGCGTCGGCGTCCTGCTCGACGCGCCCCGGCGCGGGGTTGCTCGTCGGCACCGGCCGGCGCGCGGTCGCGATCGGCTCCAGCCGCGCGTCGAACAGCGCGACCTTGACCGCCGTCGTGCCGTCGTCGATGCCGAGGACGAGCGGCTCGGCCTCGCCGCTCATCGCGCGGCGAGGCGATCGGCGGTGCGCCGGTACCAGGGCTCGGCCGGGCGGTGCCACGGCGCCCCGGCGCGCAGCGGCTCCTCGGGCTCGCCGTCGAGGCCGGCCAGCGCGACGACGCGCTCGGCGATCGCCAGCGCGGCCGTCAGGCCGGTCGAGCGGATGGCCGCCGCGTGGATCAGCCGGTCGTCGACCGCGGAGCGGCGCACGACGTAGTTCGCGCCGTCGCGCCCGGCCGGTCGCAGCCCGGCGTAGGCGAACGCGGGCTCGGCGCCGTCGAGCGACGCGTACATGTCGGTCGCCTTGGCGAGGATCTCGCCGCGCGCCTCCGGGCGCACGGCCCAGTCCTCGTCCTCCAGGTCGACGGCCGTCGGGCCCGCGACCGTCCGGCCGTCGAGCGTCGGGAACACGAGCACGCCCTTGGTCCGCGCGGTCGGGACCGGCAGCAGGATGTGCTCGGGCGGCGCGACGTCGAAGACCAGGAACTCGCCCTTGCGCGGGAAGACGTCGAACGCGTCGTCGCCATACAGGCGCGCGATGCGGCCCGCGCCGAGGCCGGCGGCGTTGACCACCACGTCGGCGGCGATCGGCGTCGTCACCGGCGCGGAGAGCGCCAGCCGCGCGCCGTGCTCGACCGCCGCGCCGGCCAGCGCGTGCACGAACGCCACCGGGTCGGTCAGGCCCTCGCCGGGCACCCACAGCGCGCCGTCCTCGCCGATCACGACGTCCACGCCGTTGCCGCACGCGTTGTCATACAACTCGCGGATGACCGCGGTGTCGGCGTCGGCGTGCGGATGCAGGACCGCGCCGCGCTGCTCGAACGGGACCTCCAGCGTCTCCAGCACCTCGGGCCGCAGCACGGCCGCCCGCAGGATCAGCTCGGTCTCCAGCTCGCCGGGCTTGGAGTCGAAGCCCGTGTGCACGATGCCCGAGTTGGTCCCGCTCGCCGCCAGCGCCAGCGCGTCGCGCGCCTCGCGCAGCTCGACGTCCGCCCCGCGCCGCGCGAGCGCCAGCGCGCAGGCGACTCCCACGACTCCGCCACCGACCACGACGACTTCGGGCACTACGGCTCCTTCTTCCCCGGGTTGAACAGGCCCTTCGGATCCAGCGCGCGCTTGACCGCGCGCGCCGCCTCGACCGCCGCCGGCGACCACTGCCGCGACAGCTGGCCGGCCTTCAGCAGCCCGATCCCGTGCTCGCCGCTCGCGGTCCCGCCGAGCGTGTGGACCAGGTCGAACAGGTCGAGCGCCGCCGCGCCGGCCCGCTCGCGCATCGCCTCGTCGCCGGGGTCGAGCAGGAACGTCGAGTGCACGTTGCCGTCGCCCGCGTGGCCCCACGAGCAGCCCTCCAGGCCGTGGCGCGCGGCGATGGCGACGGTGCCCTCGATCGCGTCGGCCAGCCGCTCGACCGGGACCGCGACGTCCTCGGACAGCTTCTCGCCGCGCGCGGCGCGCACGGCGATCGAGACGCCCTCGCGCCAGCGCCAGACGGCGCGCGCGTCGGGTGTGACCGCGCCGGAGCCGAGTGCTTCGCTCACCTCGTCGCGCTCGCGCGCCGACTCCGCCTCGCAGATCACGAGCAGGCCCGCGCCCCCGGCGTCCACGAACGGCGGCGGCGCGGCCTGGAGGCAGCGGCCGTCCAGGAACTCGATCGCGGCCGGCACGACGCCGCTGCCGAGCACCGCGTCGATCGCCGCGCAGCCCTCGCGCACGGTCCCGTAGGCGCACGCGACGACCAGCGACTCGGCGGGCGCGGGCAGCAGCCGCAGCCAGGCGGCGGTGATGATCCCGAGCGTCCCCTCCGAGCCGATCAGCAGCGACCGCAGGTCCAGGCCCGCGACGTCCTTGCGCACCGGTCCGCCGAACGTCACCAGCTCGCCGGGCGCGATCACGGCCTCGACGCCGGTCACCCAGCGGCCGGTCACGCCGTACTTGAAGGCGTGCGGCCCGCCGGCGTTGGTCGCGAGGTTGCCGCCGAGCTGCGACTGCTCGGCCGCGCCCGGGTCCGGCGGGAACCACAGCCCGCTCTCGCGCGCGCGCCGCGCGACCGTCGCGGTCGTCACGCCGGCCTCGGCCTCCATCCGCCAGCGCGCCGGGTCGAACGAGCGGATGCGGTCCAGCCGGTCCAAGGCAATGGCGATGACATGGTCGCCCACCGGCGTGATCCCGCCCGCGTAGCCGCTGCGGCCGCCGACCGGGATCATCGGGATGTCGCGCGTGTACGCCCAGGCGACGACGGCGGCGACCTGCGCCGCGTCGGCCGGCCTCACCAGCGCGCTGGCGCGCCCCGACAGGCCGGACGCGTCGCCCACCTCCACGTCGAGCGTGACGTGGTCGGCGCCCACCAGCCCGGCGAGATCGGCCTGCACGCCCCCACCGTACCCTCGGAGACGACCGATGCCCGAGGGCGACACCATCCACTACGCGGCCAACCGGATCCGGCCCGTCCTCGAAGGCCAGGTCCCGGACGCGATCCGCACGCCGCACGCGCGCTTCGCCCGCGACCGCTGGGCCGAGCGCCTCGCCGGCCGCCCGGTCACCGCCGTCACCGCCCGCGGCAAGCACCTGTTCCTGCGCTTCGGCGACGACCTGACGATCCACTCGCACCTGCGCATGACCGGCGCGTGGCGCGTCCACCCGGAGGGCGCGCGCTGGGCCCGCTCGCCGCGCCGCGCGTGGCTGGTCATCACCAAGGACGACAACGACGTCGTGCAGTTCGACGGCCCGGTGCTCGAGCTGCTGACCGAGACGCGCCGGCGCTTCGACCGCCGGCTCGCGCTGCTCGGCCCGGACATCGTGGCCGACGACTTCGACGCCGACCGCGCCGTCGCGCTCCTGCGCGCGGACGACCCGACGCGCGGCATCGGCGACGCGCTCCTGGACCAGCGGATCGTCGCGGGCATCGGGAACATGTGGAAGGCCGAGGGCTGCTGGCTGGCGCGTGTCGACCCGTGGCGGCGCGCGGCGGAGGTGAGCGACGCCGAGGTCCGCGCCGTGTTGGACGAGCTGCGCCCGCGCATGCGCGAGTCCGCGCTTGACGGTCACCAGGGCCGCCATCGCAACATCTACAACAACGCCGGCCGCGCGTGCCCGCGCTGCGGCACGGCGATCACCGCCCGGGGACAGGGCGACGACAACCGGACGACATACTGGTGCCCCGGATGCCAGACATGAAGCACAAGACCACCGACCACCGCACGGGCCGTCGCATCGGCCACAAGGGCGCCGACCACATCGCGCCGGGGAACACGCTGGCGAGCTTCGACGCCGCGCTCGCGCACGGGTGCGACATGGTGGAGTTCGACGTCCTGCCCGAGCGGGCCGACGGCTCCGGCGCGCTGATCCTCGCGCATGACTTCAAGGACGCGGGGCGGCGTCAGCCGCTGACGTTGGAGGAGGGGTTGGACCACCTCGCCGGCCAGGCGTTCGACGGCATCGAGCTCGACGTCGACCTCAAGACCCACGGCTACGAGGAGCGCGTGATCGCGGAGCTGCGCAAGCGCGGGCTCGAGTCGCGGGCGCTGATCTCCACGATGGAGACCGTGTCGCTGCCGATCCTGCGCCGGGCCAGTGGGACGGTGCGTCTTGGGTGGTCGGTGCCGAAGGTCCGTCGCAACTACCTTGCGCATCCGGCGACGAAGCCGCTGGCGCTGGCCACCGTCCAGGTCTGGCGCCGGACCGTGCCGCGGGCGGTGACGCGCGCGATGCGGGCGGGGGAGGTCGACGCGGTGATGTCGCACTTCTCGCTGGTGACGCCTCACTTCGTGCGGGCGGTGCGACGGGCGGGGGGCGAGTTGTACGTGTGGACGGTCGATGACGCGGAGCGGATCCGGCGGTTCGAGCGGATGGGCGTGACGGGCGTGATCACGAACGATCCGCGGCTGTTCGACGCGCTGCCGGCGTAGTGGTGCGGGCGGCGCGGGCGCTGGCTGGTGAGCAGTTCAGGCGTGGGCTGGTTCTGCGCGGCGGGGTCTGCTTGGCACCTAGGCGTGAGGCAGTTGAGGTGCCGCTCCGCGCTGTCGGCGTGCCTCAGCCTTGCGGCAGGCGTTTCGGGAGCGAATCGCAGCACGGCGCGAGGTCGTTCGTAGCGCGTAGCCCTATGTGGGCCACTGCGTACGAATGACCCGATCTGCGCAAAGTCGTCGCGATCCCGGGCACGCTGACTGGGCTATTTCCAGTCGAGGTGCCCGGAGGCGGCGATTCGGTCCCGAACTCGCCCCGGAAGCACCAACGAGGACGAGCCACACCGACAGCGGTGGCGCCACCTCAACTGCCTCGCCCTAGATGCGAAGCAGACCCCGCCACGCAGCACGACCAACGCCTGCGCTGCTCGCCAACAACGCCCAACACACGCCGGCGGCACAAGACCTCACGTCGACTTGATCAAGCACTCCCCAGCCGAGTAGTCCACCGGGTCCGCCCCCTGCGTCCCCTTGTGCCCGGACCTCGTCCGCTTCACGGCCCTCCGCACGACCTTCTTCCCCACCCGCCACTCGAACGAGACCACGCCGCGCAGGCGGTATGTCTGCCCCGCCGGCGGCGGGCTGATCGAGAAGTTCCAGCCCGACTCGCGGCGCTTGAACTTCCCCGACCCCACCGACTGGAAGCCCGAGTCGACGGTTGCGTCGGCCGGCGCCCACTTCTGGGTCGAGGCCCGGAAGTACTGGACCTGGAAGCGCATGTACATCTTCTCGGTGCTCTTGCCGGAGCCGGGCATCGAGGCGCGGATGCCGATCGTGTCCGGGTGCTTCGTCGTGTCGCAGATGTTCACGGTCGACCAGAGCAGCGGGGACTTGTCGACCGTGGGCGCGGTGGCGGCCACCGCGGAGGTCGTGGGGACGAGCGCGAGGAGCGCGATCGCGATGGCGAGCAGGCGGCGCACGCGCGCAGCGTATCCGGGTGTGATGGGCGGGCCGCTGAGACGTAGTGTCGAAGTGGGAACAGTCATGGAGCTCTCGACCTCCGAACCGACGACCGCACGGTTCGATGCGCTGTACCGCGAAACGGCGTCGGACGTCTACGCGTTCGTCATGACGCTCCTGCGCGACCGCGCGTCCGCCGAGGACGTCACCGCGCAGACCTTCGAGCGGGCGTACCGGCGCCAGGCGGCGTTCGACCCCGGGAAGGGCACGCAGCGGGCGTGGCTGTTCGGGATCGCGCGCAACGCGGCGCTCGACGAGCTGCGGCGCCGCAAGCGCACCGCCGCCCTGCTCGCCGACCCCGAGGACGAGGGCGGCGGCCCGCCCGACGACGCCGCCGAGGCCGCGGTCCGCCGCGCCGCGGTCCGCGCGGCGCTCGCCCGGCTCGACCCGCGCGAGCGCGAGCTGATCGCCCTGAAGTTCCACGCCGGGCTCTCGAACGCCGAGATCGCCAAGGTCCTCGACATCTCCGTCGCCAACGCGGGCACGCGCGTCCACCGCGCGGTCACCCGACTCCGGAAGGCCTGCCATGCGCCGTCGTGACGCGCTCCCCGATCCCGAGGTCGACCACGGCCTCCGCGAGCTCGAGGCCGCGCTGGCCGCCGAGCCGACCGCCGACCCCGACCTCGTCCTCCTCGTCGCCGACGTCGCCGCCGCGCGGCCCGAGCCGTCGGCCGCGTTCCTCGCCTCGCTCGACGCGCGCGTGCACGCCGGCTTCCCGCGGGAGTCCGAGACGCCGCGTCGCCGCCCGGCGTGGCACGTCCGCATGCGCCGGCCGCAGGTGCTGGCGCCGGCCGTCGGCGGAACGCTGATCGCGGCGCTGGTCGCGCTGATGGTGGTCATGTCCAGCGGCGGCGGCAGCGGCGACAGCGCGAGCAGCGGCAGCAGCGAGAGCGCGTCGACGTCGGCCGGCGCCAAGGACCGGCCGATGGTGGGCGCGGCTCCGAGCACCGCCACGAAGGCCGCTCCCGGCCCCGCCACGCCGCAGCAGGCCGCCGCGGTGCAGAAGACCTCGACCTCGACCTCCTCCGCCTCGTCGTCCTCCAGCTCCAGCAGCTCCGGCGTCTCCTCCATCCCGCTCCCGTCGATCAGCCAGGCCCGCAAGGTCCAGCGCGCCGCCCAGCTGACGCTCACGCCCGCCCCCGAGGACGTCCAGGACACCGCCGACGGCGTCGTGCGCGCGACGCAGGCGGCCGGCGGCTACGTCCAGCGCTCGGACATCTCCACCCGCGACGGCGGCGGCGAGGCGAGCTTCACGCTGCGCATCCCGTCCGCCCGCCTGGACGACACGCTCACCCAGCTCTCCAAGCTCGCGCACGTCGGCGGGCTCAGCCAGTCCGCCGACGACATCACGGCGGCGACCAACGCGGCCGCCGACCGCCTCGCCGAGGCGCGGGCCGAGCGCCGCGGGCTCCTGCGCGCCCTCGGCCGCGCGACGACCGACCGCCAGATCGCGAGCCTCAAGGCGCGCCTGAGCGACAACCGCTCCGAGATCGCCCAGCGCACGGGCGCGCTCGACGCCCAGCGCAAGCGCGCCGAGCTCGCGACGGTCGCGGTGACCATCGAGGGCACGAAGAGCGCGGCCAAGCACGACGGCGGCGGCGCCTGGACGCCCCGCGACGCGCTCCACGACGCCGGCCGCGTCCTCGAGGTCGCCGGCGGCGTCGCCCTCATCGCGCTCGCGGTCCTCGTCCCGCTCGGCGTCCTCGCCCTGCTCGGCCTCCTCGGCGCCCGCACGCTGCGCCGCCACCGCCGCGAGGCCGCGCTCGACCGCTCCGTGTGACCCCAGATGGGTGGCCGGCGTCCGCCAATGTGCGAGCCGCGTCACACACCTCGCATAGACTGCGCCCGGTGTCGCCTTCCAGTGCGCAGAGCGTCGAGCTGCTGGCCCAGGTGCCGGTGTTCGAGGCGCTCGCGCCCTCCGACCTGGCCCGGGTCGCCGACGTGGCCGTCCCCCGCACCTTCTCGGGCGGCACCGTCATCTTCCGCGAGGGCGACGCCAGCGACACGTGCTACATCGTCGGCCGCGGCCACGCCCGCGCCGTGCGCGAGAACGTCGACGGCCGGACGATCACGCTCGCGCACTTCGGGCCGGGCGACATCTTCGGCGAGCTGGCGATGTTCGACGACGAGAAGCGCTCCGCGACGATCGAGACGCTCGACGACGTCGAGGCCATCGCGATCCTCGGCCAGGACATGCGCCGCCTGCTGCGCGAGCACCCCGACATCGCGGTCAAGCTCGTCATCGGCCTCGGCCGCCGCCTGCGCGAGGCCAACGAGCGCCTGGCGCGCCAGTCGTTCCAGACCGTGCAGTCGCGCGTCGCCGGCGTGCTCGGCCAGCTCGTCCGCCAGGCGCAGTCCGAGGGCGCCGGCGAGCGCGACGTCCTCGTCACGATCACGCAGGCCGACATCGCCCAGCTCGCCGGTTCCTCGCGCGAGTCCGCCTCGCGCTTCCTGGCCGTCCTGGAGCGCGCGGGCGTCGTGACCCAGGGCCGCGGCCGCGTGACCGTCCACGAGCCGTCCGCGCTGGAGCGCTACGTCTACTGATGGCCGAGGTCCAGAACCCGACGGAGTTCTCGGCCGGGGGCGTCGTGATCCGCGGCCAGGACGTGGTCGTGATCGTGCCGACCCGCCGCGCGGCCAACGGCTCCAAGGTCCTCGCGCTGCCGAAGGGCCACGTCGATCCGGGGGAGACGCCGATCCAGGCCGCCGCCAGGGAGGTCCGGGAAGAGGCCGGCGTCGACGCCGCGCCGCGGGGCGAGCTCGGCGCCGTCCGCTACTGGTACATGCGGAAGGGCAGGCGCATCGCCAAGCAGGTCGACTTCTACCTCTTCGAGTACCTGACCGGCGACGTCGCGGACCACGACCACGAGGTCGAGCACGCCCGCTGGATGCCCCTCGCCGAGGCCGCGCGGGCCCTCACGTACGAGGGTGAGCGCGAGATGGCCGCCCGCGCCCTGTCGCGGATCACCTCCGACGAGTAGTCTGCCTCGTCGGATGCAGGTCTTGAACTTCTACTCCACGATCTTCGCCGACCAGCTGAAGCGTGGTCGAAAGACCGCGACGATCCGCCTCGGCGACAAGTCCCACAAGTACAAGAAGAACCAGGCGGTGCTGGTGACCATCGGGTACCAGCACTCCCCGCGCGAGAAGATCTTCGACGCGGTCATCGACCAGGTCGAGGTCAAGCGCGTCCGGGACCTGACGCCGCGCGACATCGAGCACGACAACCCCGAGTTCCGCCGCCACGAGGAGATGATCCACTTCCTCGAGCAGATCTACGGGAAGAAGGTGACCATGGAGGACACGGTCACCGTCGTGCGCTTCTCGCAGATCATCGTCCATCCGCCGTCGTTCACCGATGCCCGGCTCGGCATCGGTGGCGCGCAGAACTAGCGCGGATCGCGGCACGGCTGGACCTCCGTGCTCCGCGTCTTCATCGCCGACGACTCGCTCGGGTTCGGCACGCTCGCCGCGGCGTGGCTGGAGGCCTGCGACGACATCCAGGTCGTCGGCGCGGTGCGCAGCGCGGACGACGCGATCGCGCAGCTCGGCGGCATGCGGCCGGACGTCGTGATCCTCGATCGCCTGCTGCCGCAGCCCGAGCACTCCGAGCTGGTCCTCGAGCACGTGCGCGCCGAGCTGCCGGACGCCGCGGTCCTGCTGGTGTCCGGGATGCCGGACGAGGACCTCGCGGGCGAGGCGCGCCTGGCCGGCGCCGACGGGCACGTGAGCAAGGCGGCCAACGCCGAGGCGCTGGCCGACGCCGTGCGGCGCGTCGCGCAGGGGCGCGGCGGGACGCGCGCGTCCGCGGACTGACCGGCGTCTCAGCGACCCGTCGGCGGCGGGACCGAGCCGTGGCCGGGCGTGCCGGGCGCGGCCGCGAAGACGGGCGGGAGCTCGGGGTCCAGGCGGGCGAAGCCGGCGCCGCCGGCCGACGCGGCGGGCGTGCGCGCGGCGTCCTTCGGCCTCGCCGCCGCCATCAGGCCGCCGGCGAGCATCGCACCGCTGCCCGTCGCGGCGATCCAGAGGCCCTGGCCGTAGTGGACCCAGTCGCTCGCCTGCGCGCCGCCCGGCTTGTGGACGACGTGGAAGACGACCAGGATCGCCGCCCCGCCGCCGGCCGCCGCGATCGCGGAGCCGCAGGCGTACGGGTCGACCTTCACGGCGCCGCCGAACGCGCCGGCCGCCGCGAGGATGACGAGCACGACCGCCCCGGCGGCCGCGCAGAGCGCGACGTCGGCGCCGTTGAGCGCCTGCCAGCCCGAGGCCTCGATCGACGGCGGCAGCGCCGAGGCGAGCCCGCGGGCGAGCTGGCCGAGCATCCCGGGGTCCTGTCCGAGCTGGCCGGAGCCGGTCAGCGCGTCGCGGAACGCCTGCGGGAACGTCACCGAGTACCACGGGCGCCACAGCGACACGAGCGTGAGCAGCGCGCCCACGAGCGCCACGACGTGCCCGGTACGCAGGCCTTTCTGGGTCATGAGCACCTGATCGACCGTTCGCGCCCGAAGGGTGATCGTGCCCGCTATCACCTTCGACGGATGACCGAGGGTTTGGCACTCAGATGTGAAGAGTGCCAACCAGCGGTTGACCGAGCGGTCAGAGGCGCTACCATCGCAACAAGCGCTGGCACTCGGCCCGACCGAGTGCCAAGCCAGCAGGAACGTCTGTCAGTCACCTCAACGGAGGTCCCAAGAATGAAGCTCAAGCCCCTCGGCGATCGACTGATCGTGCGGGCGATCGATGAGGAGGAGACGACCGCTTCCGGTCTCGTCCTCCCCGACACGGCCAAGGAGAAGCCGCAGAAGGGCGAGGTGCTCGCCGTCGGCGACGGTCGTTTCGACGAGGACGGGGACAAGCGCATCCCGCTTGACGTCGCCACCGGCGACACCGTCCTCTACAGCAAGTACGGCGGCACCGAGATCAAGGTCGACGGCGAGGACCTCCTGGTCCTGCGCGAGTCCGACGTCCTCGCCAAGGTCGAGAAGTAGGAGAACACATGGCTCACAAGGAAATCAAGTACGACTCGGCGGCCCGCAAGTCGCTCGAGGCCGGCGTCGACGCCGTCGCGAACGCCGTCAAGGTGACGCTCGGCCCGAAGGGCCGCTACGTCGTCCTCGACAAGAAGTTCGGCGCCCCGACGATCACGAACGACGGCGTCACCATCGCCCGCGAGATCGAGGTCGAGGACGTCTTCGAGAACCAGGGCGCCCAGCTCGTCCGCGAGGTCGCCACGGCGACCAACGACGTCGCCGGCGACGGCACGACGACCGCCACGGTCCTGGCTCAGGCCATCGTCCGCAACGGCCTCAAGAACGTCTCCGCTGGTGCGAACCCGATCGCGCTCAAGCGCGGCATCGAGATCGCCGTCGACCAGATCGTCGACAACATCCGCAAGCTGTCCAAGCCCGTCCAGGGCAAGGAGCAGATCGCGCGCGTCGCCACCATCTCGGCCGGCGACGAGGAGATCGGCGACGTCATCGCCGACGCGATCGAGAAGGTCGGCAAGGACGGCGTCGTGAACGTCGAAGAGGGCCAGACCTTCGGCATGGACCTCGAGTTCACCGAGGGCATGCAGTTCGACAAGGGCTACATCTCCCCGTACATGGTCACCGACCAGGAGCGGATGGAGGCGGTCCTCGAGGATCCGTACATCCTCATCGCCAACCAGAAGATCGGCTCGGTCCGCGACGTGCTGCCGGTCCTCGAGCAGGTCATCCAGGGCGGCAAGCCGATCCTGATCATCGCCGAGGACGTCGAGGGCGAGGCCCTCGCGACCCTCATCGTCAACAAGCTGCGCGGCACCTTCACCGGTGTGGCGGTCAAGGCGCCGGGCTTCGGCGACCGCCGCAAGCGCATGCTCGAGGACATCGCGATCCTCACCGGTGGCGAGGTCATCACCGAGGAGATGGGCCTCAAGCTCGAGAACACGCAGCTCTCGCAGCTGGGCCGCGCCCGCCGCGTCGTCGTCGCCAAGGACAACACGACGATCGTCGACGGCGCCGGTGACACCGAGGCCATCAAGGGCCGCATCAACCAGATCAAGGCCGAGGTCGAGTCCACCGACTCCGACTTCGACCGCGAGAAGCTCCAGGAGCGCCTCGCCAAGCTCTCCGGCGGCGTCGCCGTCGTGAAGGTCGGCGCGGCCACCGAGACGGAGATGAAGGAGAAGAAGCACCGCGTCGAGGACGCCCTCCAGGCGACCCGCGCGGCCCTCGAGGAGGGCATCGTGCCCGGCGGTGGCGTCGCGCTGCTGCAGGCCTCGAGCGGCATCTCCGTCGACGGCATCGAGGACGAGGACCAGCGGACCGGCGCGCGCATCATCCTGCGCTCGCTCGAGGAGCCGCTGCGTCAGATCGCCGAGAACGCGGGCCTCGAGGGCTCGGTCGTCGTCGCCGACGTCCGCAAGTCCAAGAAGGGCTACGGCCTGAACGCGGCCACCGGCGAGATCGTCGACCTCGTCGCGGCCGGCGTCATCGACCCGGCGATGGTCACGCGCTCCGCGCTGCAGAACGCGGCGTCGATCGCGAAGAACATCCTCACGACCGAGGCCATCGTCGCCGAGATCCCGGACAAGGACTCGGGCGGCGGCGGCGGCATGCCCGACATGGGCGGCATGATGTAGGACAATCGCCCCGCGCGATTGTCTGAAGCACCGAGGGGCCCGGCGCGCTGCGCGCCGGGCCCTTCGTCGTTTTCGAGGGGTACAACTCGTGGCGTGATCTTCTACGAGCCGCACGCGCGCGACACGGCGCTGCTCCCCCACGACCCGTTCAAGGCGCTGGTCGCGCCGCGGCCGATCGGCTGGGTGTCGACGCTCAGCGGCGACGGCGCGGTGAACCTGGCGCCCTACAGCTTCTTCAACGCGGTCTGCGACCGGCCGCCGATGGTGCTGTTCTCCAGCAGCGGGATGAAGGACAGCGCGACGTTCGCGCACGACGCCCGCGAGTTCGTGTGGAACCTGCCGACCTACGCGCTGCGCGAGGCGATGAACGCGACGAGCGCCGCGCTGCCGCGGGGCGAGAGCGAGTTCGACGCCGCCGGCCTGTCGATGGCGCCGTCCCGGATCGTCGGCGCGCCGCGCGTGGCCGAGTCGCCGGTCGCGTTCGAGTGCCGCGTCACCCAGACGCTGGAGCTCGTCGACGTCGACGGCGCGGCGACCAACCGCCACGTCGTGATCGGCCAGGTCGTCGGCGTCCACCTGGACGAGGCCTTCGTCGACGGCCGCGGCCAGGTCGACACCGCGGCGCTGCGGCCGATCGCCCGCTGCGGCTACACGGACGAGTACGCGGTCGTGGACGGGCTGTTCCGGATGCCGCGGCCGGACGCGGTGCCGAGCTGGCGCTAGGGCAACGCTCGCCCAGGGGGCGAGACCCGCGGCGGGTCAGCGACCCGCGCTAGTCGTGCGTGTGGCCGTGGCCGTGCTCGTCGTCGTGCGAGTGGCCGTGGCCGCCCTCGGCCGCGGCCTCGCCGGCGATCGACTCGAGCAGGGACATCGCGGCGAGCTGGGCCGGCGTGCCGGCGATCGAGCCGTCCTGGAGCTCCTCGAGCTGCGGTGCGAACGTCACGTGGACGTTGACCTCCTCGCCGCCGGAGTCCTCAAGCACGATCACGGCGCGGCCCGCGCCCTCCGGGACGCCGCCCGCACTGGTCAGCGCGTCGCGCGCCGCGCTCAGCACCTCGACCGTCAGCTCGCGCCAGTGATTGGCCGCCTCGACCTGCTCTTCGGGCGCCATCGACGCCAGGTGATGGCGGTTGCGTCCGGCAAGCGCGGAGACGCCCGCCTCCACGGCCCGGGTCCCGAGCAGGGCGTCAGCGTCGATCGTCAGCGGTCCGTCGTTGGCCATGCGGTCATCGTCGCAGATGGGCGCGCGGACCAACGTGAAGGACTAGGAGTCCTCGCCGAGGACCTCGCGCGCGCCGCGCAGGCGCACCGCCAGCAGCGCCTGCGCCCGTCCGCTGTCCAGCGCGCAGAAGCGTGGGCGGCCCGGCGGCGCAGGCGTTCCGCGCAGCGTGGACGGGTCGTGACCGCGGGCGGCGACAACCAGCCGGGCCAGCTCCAGGCGGCTGAGCGCGTCCGCGCCGCCGACGTGCAGCGGCCCCGCCCATGCGCCTTCGGCCAGCTCCAGCAGGGCGGCCGCGAGGTCGTCGACCTGGATCGGTGAGCGAATCTCGTCAGTGTAGAACCGCATGTCGTCGCGCTCGCCGCGCGCGACGGCCAGCGGCGGCTCCTCCTGCGCGGCCGGCGTCCGCGGCGGCCCGCCGTAGATCAGCGACGTGCGGACGATCGCCGCCGCCGGCGCGACGCGGGCGACGTGCCGCTCGCCGATGAGCTTCGTCGCCCCGTACGGCGTCACGGGATTCGGGACGTCCTCCTCGCGCAGCGCGCGCCCCGTCCGCCCGTCGAAGATCGCGTCGGAGGAGACGTGGACGAGCCGCGCACCGACCTCGACCGCCGCGCGCGCGACGCGCAGCGCGCCGTCGCCGTTGACCTCCGCGGCGCCGTCGCCCTGGACGTAGGCGGTGTGGACGACGGCGTCCGGCGCGACGTCGCG
>DATDMD010000235.1:0-3916 GCA_036518975.1 Baekduia sp. | reverse complement strand
CGCCTCGGGGCGCAGGTGGCGCTCGACGAACCACTTCACCGGGCAGGACGTCCAGACCTCCAGCTGCGACGCCGACCAGGTGTGGCGCTCGCGCAGCGGGCCGAGCGCGGCGGGCGCGGTGAGGTGGCCGATGACCGGCGGCGCGGCGGGCGGCGCGGCGGCGGCGGCGAAGCGGGCGGCCTCGCGCTCGGTGGGGGCCTGCGCGGCGGGCCAGCCGGCGGCGCCGAGCTCGCGCCGGCGGGGGCGGGCGGCCCAGGCGGGGTCGAGGAGGTCGGCGAGGTCGTCGACCAGCAGCGAGCGGACCGACGGCGCGCCCTCGTCGTCGGCGGCGTGCCAGCTGACCGCGAGCAGCTCGGTCGGCCGCGAGACCGCGGCGTAGAAGAACAGGCGCTCGACGTTGAGCGCGTCCTCGTGGAGGCGGAGGCGCAGGCCGGACGCGGCGTTGATCGCGCGGCGCTCGTCGTCGCCCAGGAACGGCTCGGGCTTGGCGGGCGCCGGGAAGATGCCCTCGTTGCAGCCCAGGACGAACAGGGCGCGGACGCGGCGGGCGCGCAGCGACTGCGGCTTGGTGACCGTGACGCGGCCGAGCGTGGACTGGGACCCGACGTAGACCTGCAGGTCGTTGATGGTGGCCGTGAGCGCCCGCGGGTCGGGCTGCAGCTCGGGCGGCAGCTGCGACAGCTCGTTGAGCGCTCGGCGCGTCTGCGCGGCGACGCGGGCGTCCAGCTCGCCCTCGGCATCGAACACGTGCGCGGTGCGGCGGTAGGGCGCGGCGAGCAGCAGCGCGACCTCGGCGCCGACGCGGTCGGCCAGGCCCTTGACGCCGGCCTTCTCGTAGGCGGTCGCGAGGTGGTCGAGCGCGTCGAGCGACCAGCGCTCCTGCTCCCAGAGCCGGCGGGCCTCGCGGGCCGTGCGGGCGCCCTCCTGGCGGGCGCGGGACTCCAGCCGGTCGGCGAACGCGGGCGTCGTGAGGACGCCCGGCGTGCGGAGGTAGGCGAGCAGCTCGTCGGCGGAGGCGTCGAGGAGCGCGCAGCGGATCATCGCGACGAGGCCGCGGCCGAGCGCGGTGTGCCCGACCTTGATCGTGCGCCGGACCGCGGTCGGGACGTCGTACGTCCGGAAGACGAGGTCGAGGAGCGGCGCGACCGCGTCGAGCCCACGGTGGACGACCGCGATCTCGTCGGGCGCGAAGCCCTCCTCGCGGATGAGGCGCGAGACCTCGGCGGCGACGAGCTCGACTTCGGCGCGTTCCCCGCCGCCTTCGAGGGCGAGGATGGCGCCGTCGGGGTCGACGCGGGTCGGCTCGGGCTCGTAGAGGTGGCGCTCGACGTGGTGCAGGACGGTGCGGCTGGCCGGGGCGTAGTAGTCGGGGACGGCGTCGAGGCGGCGTTCGGTCGCGCCGAGCGCGAGGAGGTCCTGGTGGAGGGTCGCGCGGGCGGCGAAGGCGGTGCGGCCGGGCTCGAAGGTGAGCGACAGCATCACCTCGGCGCCGACCGCGTTGGCGAGGGTGTCGACGACGTCGCTCTGGAGGGGCGAGAGGTCGTCGAAGCCGTAGAGGAAGACGGGCGTGCCGCCCCAGCGGGCCGGGTCCTCGCGGAGGGCGTCGAGCGCCGCGGTGACGTGGCGGGGGCGGTCGCGGCGGCCGGTGCGGTCCTGCTCGCGGCGGTAGGCGAGGATCAGCGCGCCGAGGTCCTCGGCGAACGGCGCGCGGGACGGGTCGCCGGCGGCCCAGGCTCGGACGGCGGCGACGAACCGCGGCGGCTCGATCCGCGCCTCGCCCAGCTCCTCGGCGAAGGACACGAGCGCGGCGGCGAAGCCGGGCGTCTGGGCCGCGGCGGCCAGGCGCTCCAGCGGCGTGGCGGCGATCGCGGCGGCGGCGACGCGCTCGCGCTGCAGCTCGGTGAGCGTGCGGCCGGGAACGCCGCCGCGCCGCTGGAGCTCGCGCAGCAGGCCGTCGAACCGCTCGACGCGGACGCCGAGCACCGCGCCGTCGGCGGCCAGCTCGCGCCGGTAGATCTCGACGTCGCCGGTCGTCGGGACGACGAGCAGCGGCGACGCGGCGGAGCGCGCGCGAGCGGCGTCGAGGATGACGCGCGCCTTCGCCGCGTTGGCGGGACCGGTGACGAGCTGGAGGGACATGCGGGTCCGACAGGGTGGCAGCGCGACCCGACGGTTCGCCGCGCGGGCGGGCGCGCCGGCGCTCCCGGCCGCGGTTTGCGCGGATCGCGCGTGCGGTAGCCGTGGGTCTGGAGGTCCGTTCGCCGCGGACCGCCGGCAGCACGCTCCCATCCCCAGCGTGCACGCGAGCCGGCCGTGAGGCCGGCTCGCAGCATGGAGCCGGGATCAGCCCACAGCGCTCAGCGATAGCCCCAGGCCTTGAGCTTCTTCAGCAGGTAGGGGCCGAACGACTTGGAGACGCGGCCCGCGTGGCGCTGGCGCGTGATCTCGGCGCGGCCGGCGGAGCCGCGGTTCAGGGTGTACTCGTCGGCCACGTAGGCCGCCAGGACGCCGCGGACGTCGTCGCCGCGCCGCGCCTTGCGCAGGGAGCGGAGCAGCGTGGCGGCGTCGGCGCGAACCGCGGACGGGAAGCGCTTGGTGACGTCGACCACCTGGCCGTGGTTGGCCTGGAGGACCTGGATCGGGAACGCGGAGCCGGCGAACGCGGTGAAGACGGCGGAGAAGACCGGATCCTTGCCGACCAGCTCCGGCCGGCCGTCGCCGTCGGCGTCCTTGAGCTGGTAGCCGACGTCGCCGTAGTTGATGTCCTTGGGTTGGTAGCCCGTGCCGTCCCAGGTCAGCAGCCGCGCGGTCAGGCAGCAGTGCGCGCCGCCGGAGAAGGTGTCGACGAGGACCTCGGGCTCGCCGTCGCCGTCGAGGTCGGCGACCTTGACCATCGACGTCCCGCTCGGGTCGTCCGGCGCGTCGTCGGGCACGAGGATGCAGCCGTCGCCGCAGATGTCGTCGATCGTGAGGTCGTAGCGCGTTCCGTCGCGGACGACGAACAGGCGCGGGTTGCTGACCCCGAACTCGGCCTTGTCCCACTCCAGCGTGGCGCTGACCGCGCCCGCCGCGTGCGTGACCGACCCGGCGTCGTTGGCCACCGCCGGCCCCGACCCTCCGAGCGCCAGCGCGCCGAGCGCCGCCCCGCCAGCGAGCGCGGTCCTACGCCGCCGCGCTCGCACCGCTGGCGGCGGGCTGATCGGCGGCGGCCGCCGCTGCTGCGGCGGCGGCCTCCATGTCGTCGGCCTGGGCCTCCTTGAAGCCCTCGCGCGCCCACGGCTCGTCGAACTCCACGCGCATCCGGCCCTCCTCGTTCTGCACGAGCGCCAGGCGCGCGCGGAACGAGCGGCCCGACCGGCCCTTGAAGCCGGTGACCGGCTTCTCGGTCTTGCCGCGCGCGATCAGCTCCTTGGCGACGGCCGGCGCCAGGTTCTTGCCCGCCTTGGACTTCCAGATGACGAACCCGCAGCCCGGATCCTCACGGCCCCAGCACGAGTAGCCCTTGCGGTTCTCGACGATGTCGCGCCCGCAGATCGGGCACGGCCCGAGGTTGGCGCGCGGGATCCGGACGTCCTTGAGCTTGTTGTCCAGGTCGCCCACGGTGAACTCCGCGAACTTCGCGATGTCGCCCATGAACGACTTGCGCTCCACGCCGCCGGCCTCGATCTCGGCCAGGCGCTTCTCCCAGTCGCCGGTCAGCGACGGCGACGTCAGCGGGTGGTCGCCGAGCAGGCGGATGACGTTCATCCCCTTCTCGGTCGGGACCAGCGACCGCCCGTCGCGCTCGACGTAGCCGACGTCGATCAGGCGCTCGATGATCGCCGCGCGCGTCGCCGGCGTGCCGATGCCCGACTCCTTCATGACCTCGCGCAGCTCGTCGTCGTCGACGAGCTTGCCCGCGGTCTCCATCGCGCCC
>DATDMD010000234.1:0-25265 GCA_036518975.1 Baekduia sp. | reverse complement strand
CAACGCCACGACGGTGGGCATGCTCACCCCGGGCGCCGTCGTCGACCCCGCGCGGCTGGGCGCCCACGCCGCGGTCTTCGACCTGGTGTACGTGCCGCTGGAGACCGAGCTGCTGCGGGCCGCCCGCGCGCGCGGCCTGCGCGCCGCCGGCGGGGCGAGCATGCTCGTCGCCCAGGCAGTCATCGCGTTCCGCCGCTGGACCGGCGCCGCCGACGTCACCGACGTCATGCAGGCGGCGGTCGCGCCGCTGCTGGAGGAGACCGCCGCGCCGTGACCGCATCGGGCGACAGACACGCGGCGATGGCCGAGCGCCTGTGGCGCGCGCAGCGCGACCGCGTGCTGACGTCGTCGCCGAGCGCCGAGGCCCCGGACCTCGACGAGGCGGGCGCCTACGCCGTCCAGCGCGCGCTGGTCGCGCGCCTGCGGCAGGACGGCGCCGTCCCGGTCGGCTGGAAGGTGGGCCTGACGTCGGCGATCGGCGGCCGCGCCGGCGCGCCGGGCCCGATCTACGGCCAGCTCCTGTCGGACATGGTCGTGCCGGCGTCCGAGCCGATCCCGGCGGGCGAGCTGCACGGCCCCGAGGTGGAGGGCGAGATCGCCTTCGTCCTCGACCGCCCGCTGCGCGGCCCGGGCGTCACGGTCGCCGACGTCCTGGCCGCCACGGGCGGCGTCCGTGCGGCCATCGAGATCATCGACGGCCGCCTCGAGCCCGGCGATCACTCAGTGGTCGACTTCGTCGCCGACAACGCGGCCAGCGCCCGCGCCGTCCTCGGCGACGCCCTCGTGCCCGTCGACGACGTGGACCTGCGGTTGATCGGGATGGTTCAATGGTCGGGCGAGGAGGTGGTCGCGACGGGCGCGGGAGCGCGCGTGCTCGGCCACCCGGCGGCGGCGGTCGCGTGGCTGGCCAACGCGCTGGCGGACGCGGCCTCGCCCACCCAGCTCGACGCCGGCACGTTCGTGCTCAGCGGATCCCTGGCGCCCGCGGTCCCCGCCCGGCCGGGCGACACCTTCACGGTCGAGTTCGACCGCCTCGGCTCCGTAGCGGTCGCGTTCGGGTTGACAGCGGTTTCGAGCATCGGTTATTAGTAGGCAGCTGTGGAAAACGTTTGCCATCTCGCATGAGCGGATCGTCCCTGACCGAGGTGGCCAAGGCGAGCGGGGTCTCGCTCGCGACGGCCTCGCGCGTGCTCAACCCGAACAACGCGCACCCCGTGAGCGACGACGTCCGGGCCCGCGTGCTGGCCGCGGCGGAGGCGCTCAGCTACAGCGTCAACGCGCTGGCGCGCGGACTCAAGGTCCAGCGCACGCGCGTCGTCGCGGCCATCGTCCACGACTTCCGCGACCCGTTCTTCAACACCGTCGCCAAGGGCGTGACGGACGCGGCGGAGGCGGCCGGGTACCTGACCGTGCTGTGCAACTCCTCGCGCGACCCGGAGAAGGAGCTGCGCTACGTCGGGCTCGCCCAGCAGCAGCGCGTGGCGGGCGTGCTGTTCGTCGGCGGCGGCCTCGCCTCGCGCGGCTACCGCGACGCGATGCGCCGCCAGGTGGAGACGCTGTGGGCCTACGGCGCGCACGCGATCGCGCTGGAGCCGCGCGGCTCGCGCATGCCGGCCGAGATCCCGGACAACCGCGGGGGCGCCCGGCAGGCGACCGACCATCTCGTCACGCTCGGCCACCGGCGGATCGCGTTCATCGACGGCCCCGCGCAGGTGCTCACCAGCCGCGAGCGGCTGCGCGGCTACCGGGACGGGCTCGAGGCCGCGGGGATCGCGTTCGACGAGCGGCTCGTGGCCCGCGGGGACTTCACCGAGGAGGGCGCCCGGACCGCCCTCGCCGGGCTGCTCGACGGCGACGTCCCGTTCACCGCGGTCTTCGCCTCCAACGACGCGATGGCCATCGGCTGCCTGGTGGAGCTGCGCGCGCGCGGCGTCGCGATCCCGCGCGACATGTCGCTGGTCGGCTTCGATGACATCGCGCCCGTGCGCTGGTTCGACCCGCCGCTCACGACGGTGCGCGTCCCGATGGAGGAGATCGGCGCCGCCGGCGTCGCGCGCCTGCTGGCGCTCCTGGAGGCCGACGACCGCGGCGCGACGCTCAACGGCCGGCTGGTCAACATCCACCCGACCGAGCTCGTCGTACGGGCGACCACCGCCCCTCCGGCCGGCGGGGAGCGGCGGCCGTGAGCGCGCGCGAGCGGGTCGCAGCGGCGTTGGCCACCGTCCCGCGTGCGCGTCTGGCGACCCTGCCGACGCCGCTGGAGCCGGGACCGGACCTGCCCGGCGGGGCGCGCCTCGTCGTCAAGCGCGACGACCTCAGCGGCCTGGGCCTGGGCGGCAACAAGGCGCGCAAGCTCGAGTTCCTCTGCGGGGCCGCCCTGGCCGCCGGCGCCGACACGCTCGTCACGGTCGGCGCGGCGCAGTCCAACCACGCCCGGATGACCGCGGCGGCCGGCGCCGTCCTCGGGCTGGAGACCCATCTGGTCCTCGGCGGCGCCGCCTCGGAGCCGCCGGTCGGCAACCAGCTCCTGTCGCGGATGTTCGGCGCGCACGCGCACCACCAGCAGACCGACCGCTGGAGCGAGCTGTCGGCCGCGCTGGACGGGCTCGTCGAGGAGCTGCGCGCCGCCGGCCGCCGGCCGTTCGCCATCCCGATGGGCGGCAGCACCGCCACCGGGGCGCTGGGCTTCCTGGCCGCCTGGGTCGAGCTGGTCGAGCAGTGCGAGGCCGCGGGTCTGCGGCCGGCCGCGATCGTGCACGCCAGCTCGACGGGCGGCACGCACGGCGGGCTGCTCGCGGGCCGCGCGACGTGGGCGGCCGCCGGCGAGGCCGCGCCGGACGTCATCGCCGTCGACGTCGCCAAGGACTCGGCCGACCTGGCCGCCGACGCCGTGCGCCTGGCCGGCGACGCGCTGCGGTCCGTGGGCCTGGGCGACGTGAGCGTCGACCCCGCGCTCGTCGAGCTCGACGAGCGCTGGATCGGCTCCGACTACGCGGTGCCCAGCGACGCGGGCGACCGCGCCGCCGCCTGGGCGGCGCGCCACGGCGCGTGGGTCCTGGACCGGACCTACACCGCCAAGGCCTTCGCCGGCCTGCTCGGCCAGGCCGAGGAGGGCCGCTTCGCCCGCGACTCGACGGTGGTGTTCTGGCACACCGGCGGGTTCCCCGCGGTGTTCGCCCCCGGCGGCGCCGCCCTGCCAGACGCCATTCCCCACACGAAGGTGATCGCGTGACCCTGAACCTGAACGGCCTCATCCCGGCCACCGTGCTGCCCATGACGGAGGGCGGCGTGATCGACGAGCCGGCCCTGCGCCGCTACATCGGCTGGATCTCCGAGCTCGGCCCGGTCGCGCTGGCGATCAACGTCGACACGGGGGAGGGGCCGCACCTGACCCACGACGAGAAGCTGCGCGTCATCGAGGTCGTCGGCGAGGAGACGTCGCTGCCGATCGTCGCCGGTCTGGCCGGGCCGTTCCCCGAGCAGGCGATCAAGCAGGCGCGCGACTACCGCGCCGCGGGGGCGTCCGCGCTGCTCGTCTTCCCGATCCCGGCGTACCTCTCCAGCCCGCTGGACCCCGCGATCCCGGTGGAGTACCACCGCGCGGTCGCCACCGCCGGGCTGCCGCTGATCGTCTTCCAGCTGCAGCCGATGCTCGGCGGCGTGAACTTCGAGACCGACACGCTGCGCCAGCTGGTCGAGCTCGACGGGGTGGTGGCCATGAAGGAGGCCTCCTTCGACGCCCGCCGGTACCTCGACACGTTCCGCATGATCGAGCAGACGCCGAAGTACCAGCGCGGCGAGTTCACCTACCTCACCGGCAACGACAACTTCATCCTGGAGTCGTTCATGCTCGGCAGCACGGGCGCGCTGATCGGCTTCGGGGCGATCATGGTGGCCGAGCAGGTGGCGATGATCGACGCCTGGCGCGACGGCCGGATCGACGAGGCGCGCGCGATCGGCCGGCGGGTCCAGCGGCTGGCCGACGTCGTGTTCGACGCGCCGGTCGCGAACTACCGCGCGCGTCTGAAGGAGGCGCTGCGGATGCTCGGCGTGCTGGAGGACTCCAGCGTCCGGCCCCCGCTGCGCCCGCTGGACGAGGCCGAGCGCGGCCGGCTCGCGGCCACGCTGGTCGAGGTCGGGCTGCTCGAGGAGGTGAGCGCGTGAAGGCCGACGTCCTGATCGTCGGCGCCGGCGCCTCGGGCGGCGTCGTCGCGCGCCGTCTCGCCGCGGCCGGGATCGACGTGGTGTGCCTGGAGCAGGGCGGCTGGCACGAGCTCGACGAGTTCCCCGCGCCCCGGCCCGAGTTCGAGCTGATGGCCCGCAAGCAGTGGGCGCACAGCCCCAACGACCGCGCGCTGCCCGAGGACTACCCGGTCAACGAGGACGACTCCGACATCGCGACGCTGATGTTCAACGGCGTCGGCGGCAGCCTGATCCTCTACGCGGGCGACTGGTCGCGGCTGCACCCGTCGGACTTCTGCGTGCGCTCGCAGGACGGGATCGCCGACGACTGGCCGATCAGCTACGAGGACCTGCGCCCCTACTACGAGCAGACCGACGTCGAGTTCGGCGCCGCCGGCCTCGGCGGCGACCCGGCCTACCCGGCCCCGTTCGAGCCGCCCTACCCGCCGCTGCCGATCGGCGCGGGGGCGCTGCGGGTCGCCCGCGCGCACACCCGCCTGGGGTGGCACTGGTGGCCGGGCACCAACTCGGTGCTGTCGGTCGGCGCCGGCGGCCGGCGGGCGTGCGCCCAGTGGGGCACGTGCCTGTGGGGCTGCCCGGAGGGCGCGAAGGCCAGCACGGACCACACCCACTGGCCCCAGGCGATCCGCGACGGGGCCAAGCTGGTCACGGGCGCGCGCGTGAGCCGCGTGCTCCTCGGGCCAAATGGGTTGGCGACCGGCGTGGAGTACGTCACCGAGGACGGCGCCGAGCACGTCCAGGAGGCCGACGTCGTGATCCTGGCGGCCAACGCGATCGGCACGGCGCGCCTGCTGCTGCTGTCCGCCGCTCCGGGACATCCGGACGGCCTGTGCAACGGCAGCGGCCTGGTCGGGCGGCGGCTGATGGTGCACCCCTTCGCGAACGTCATGGGCCTGTTCGACGAGCAGCTGCGGGCGTGGAACGGCCACATCGGCTCGAAGATCGTGTCCTACGAGTTCTACGAGACCGACGAGCGCCGCGACTTCGTGCGCGGCGCCAAGTGGAGCCTCGCGCCGACGGGCGGCCCGATCAACGCCGCGCTGCCGACCCGGGCCGGCGGGCCGACGTGGGGGCCCGACCACCACCTCCACATGCGCAGCTTCCTCGGGCGCGGCGTGAGCTGGGGCATCTTCGGCGAGGACCTGCCCGACCCCGACAACCGCGTCACGCTGGATCCCACGCTGACCGACTCGTCCGGGATCCCGGCGCCGAAGGTCACCTACAAGGTCGGCGACAACTCGCGCCGCTGCCTGGACTTCCAGATCGAGCGCGCCAAGGAGTCGCTGCTGGAGGCGGGCGCCTACCAGGTCGAGGAGGAGCGCCTCATGCGCTACTCGGGCTGGCACCTGATCGGCACGGCGATGATGGGCACGGACCCTGAGCGATCAGTGGTCGACGGCTACGGCCGCTCCCACGAGGTCGAGAACCTCTACATCGTCGACGGCAGCGTGTTCCCGACGTCCGGGGGCGTGAACCCGACCAGCACGATCGCCGCGTTCGCGGCCCGCGCGGCCGACCACCTCATCGCCACCCGCAACGGCCAGGCGGTTCCCGCATGAGCGCGTCGGATCCGGTGACGGCGGCCGGCGTGGTCGACGACGCGCTGCGCGACCGGCTGCGGGCGTTCGCCGACGTGCTGATCCCGGCCGCCCACGACATGCCGAGTGCCGGAGAGGTCGGCGTCGCCGACGGCCAGCTCGACCGCGTCCTGGCGGTCCGCCCGGACCTCGCCGAGCCGCTGGCCCGCGCCGTCGCCGACGTCGACCCGGCCGATCACGAGACCTCGCTCGCCCGCCTGCGCGACGCCGACCGCGAGGCCCACGACGCGCTGCTGCTCGTCGTGGCGGGCGGCTACTACATCGACGCCGACGTGCGCCGGCGCATCGGCTACGACGGACAGCAGCCGGTCGAGGTGCGGCCGGAGATCATCCCCAACTACGTCGAGGAGGGGCTCATCGAGCCGCTCCTGGCCCGCGGCCCCGTGTACCGCGCAGTCGACGACGTTGAGCGTGGGTGAACCGCCTTGACAAGCGATAATCGATCATCGAGGATGCCAGCGGCGTGGACGGAGGGCACATGACCATCTCAGTGGCACGCAGCGAGTGGGACGGCCAGCTCTACAGCGGCGGCTGGCGCGCCGCCGAGGGCGGGACCGTGGACGTCCTGGAGAAGGCCACCGGTGAGCGGCTGGCAACGGTCGGCCTCGCCGGGGCACGCGACGTCGCCGAGGCGACCCGGCGCGCCGCCGCCGCGCAGCCGGCGTGGGCCGCCACGTCGTTCGAGGAGCGCGCCGCGATCCTGCGCCGCGCCGCCGACCTCCTGGAGGAGCGCGGCGCCGGCGTGATCGACTGGCTCGTGCGCGAGACCGGCGAGATCCGGGCGCGCGCCACGCACGAGGTGCGCATCAGCGTGGGCGAGATCCGCGAGGCCGCCGCGCTGGCCGGACAGCCCTACGGCGAGCTGCTGCCCACCACCGAGCGCGGACGGCTGAGCTTCGCTCAGCGGGTGCCGCTCGGAGTCGTCGGCGCGATCACGCCGTGGAACGCGCCGGTCATCCTGGGCGTGCGCGTGATCGCTCCCGCCCTGGCGCTCGGCAACGCGGTCGTCGTCAAGCCCGACATCCAGACGCCGATCACCGGCGGGCTCCTGCTGGCGTCGATCTTCGAGGACGCGGGCCTGCCCGACGGCGTGCTGCACGCGCTGCCCGGCGCGGCCGAGGCCGGCGAGGCGCTCGTCGTCGACCCGCACACGCGGCTCATCGCCTTCACCGGGTCCACCGCGACGGGCCGGCGCGTCGGCGAGCTCGCCGGCCGCCACCTCAAGAAGGTCTCGCTCGAGCTCGGCGGCAACAACGCGCTGGTCGTGCTCGACGACGCGGACATCGACGCGGCGGCCTCCTCCGGCGCCTGGGGCTCGTTCCTGCACCAGGGCCAGCTCTGCTTCTCGACCGGACGCCACCTCGTCCAGGAGTCGGTCGCCGGCGCCTACCTCGACGCCATCACGGCCCGCGCGGACGCGCTGGCCGTCGGCGACCCGTTCCGCGAGGACGTCGAGCTCGGGCCGATCATCAACCGGCGCCAGCTCGACCGCTTCGACGCGATCGTGCAGGGCACCGTCGCCGCCGGGGCGCGGCTGCGGACCGGCGGCACGCACGAGGACCTGTTCTACCGGCCGACGGTGCTCGAGGGCGTGGCGCCGTCGATGCCCGCCTTCGTCGAGGAGATCTTCGGCCCGGTCGCCGCGGTGACGACGTTCGCCTCCGACGAGGAGGCCGTCGCGCTGGCCAACCAGACCGAGTACGGCCTGGCGGCGGCGATCTACTCGCGGAGCGTGGGGCGCGGCCTGGAGGTCGCGCGGTCGATGCGCGCCGGGATGGTGCACGTCAACGACACGACGATCAACGACCAGGCGATCGCCCCCTTCGGGGGGATGGGCGCCTCGGGCAACGGCGGGCGCTTCGGCTCGCTGGCGAACTGGGAGGAGTTCACGCAGTGGCAGTGGTGCACGACACGTGACCACGCCCCGCGTTTCGCCTTCTAAGGAGAGGACGGCGACACCGGCACAGGGTCACGCGGCTGCAACAACCGATCAGTGCAGTTGAAGTTGGAGGAGGAGAATGACTGTGAGTAACTTGAGAGCAAGGGGCATGCTGGCGTGCCTCGCCCTTGCCGTCGCCGCGTTCGTCGGCGCGGGCTGCGGGAGCGGAAGCGACTCGGCGAGCGGCACCGGCAGCTCCGGCTCCGGGTCCGGCTCCGCCGCCGGCAAGAAGTACGTCATCGGGATCAGCAACACCCTCGTCGGCAACGGCTTCCGCGAGGAGATGATCTGCGCCGCCAAGGCCCAGGCCCTCGCGAGCGGCAAGGTCAGCAAGGTGCTGGTCCAGAACCAGAACGGCGGCGCCCCGGAGCAGATCGCGGCGATCCGCACGCTCATCTCGGCCGGCGCCAACGCCATCGTGGCCAACCCGGCCGACGCCTCGGCGCTCAACCCGGTGATCGAGGAGGCCAAGCGCAAGGGCGTGGTGTTCGTGGCGGTCGACCAGGCCGTGACCGCACCCGACGCCTACATCGCCAGCAATGACCAGGTCGAGTACGCCAAGCTCGGCGTGCGCTGGCTGGCCCAGAAGCTCGGCGGCAAGGGCAACATCGTCGAGATGCGCGGCGCCAAGGGCGTCCCGGCCGACACCGACCGGCACAAGGGCTTCCAGGAGGAGCTCAAGAACTGGCCGAACATCAAGGTCGTCAAGTCGGTCTACAGCAACTGGGACTGGCCGACGGCGTCCAAGGAGATGTTGAACATCCTGCAGTCCGGGACCAAGGTCGACGGCGTCTGGACGTCGGGCATCGACTCGATCGTGGTCGACGCCTACAAGACGGCCGGCAAGCCGCTCGTGCCGATCGTCGGCGCTGACAACAACGGGTTCCTGAAGCAGATGATCAACGACAAGCAGCTCGACGGCGCCGCCGTCACCAACCCGGCCGTCATCGGCGGGGTCGGCACGGCGATCGCGATCGACGCCCTGACCGGGAAGAACCCGGACAAGGTGACGACGCTCAAGCCGGCGCTCTGGGAGAAGTCCAACCAGTCGGAGTGGGAGAAGTACTACAACCCCAAGCTCCCGCCGACCTACTCGACGTTCACGGAGGTCAAGCCGTACACGACCTTCACGCCCGAGCAGCTCTCGAAGTGCCAGGGGCCGTCGTAGCGCCTGGACGCCACACCGTCGCCGGGGCGCCCTCGCGGGCGCCCCGGCACGACGGAGTCTGACCTTCCCCACATGAGCCTCCTCACCGTCCGCAACATCGCCAAGAGCTATGGCCCCGTCGTCGCGCTGCGGTCCGCCGACCTCTCCGTCGAGCCGGGCGAGATCCACGCCCTGCTCGGCGCCAACGGCGCCGGCAAGAGCACGCTGGTCAAGATCCTCACCGGCGTCATCGCGCCGGACGCGGGGGAGATCGCGGTGGCCGGATCGGCCGTCCAGATCCGCTCCCCGCGCAGCGCCCGCGCCGCCGGGCTGGCGCCCGTCTTCCAGGATCCCGCGCTGATGCCGGACCTGACCGTCGCCCAGAACATGCGCCTGACCGGCGCGGACCTCGGCCGCGTGCGGGCGGCGCTGGACGACCTGGGCCTCACGGTCGATCCCGACGAGCTCGTCGGCGACCTGCCGCTGGCCACGCTGCGCATGATCGACCTGGCGCGCGCGCTCTCGTTCGACCCGCAGCTGCTGGTGCTCGACGAGATCACCGCGGCGCTGCCGTCCGACCTGGCCGAGCGCGTCTTCGTCGCCGCGCGCGATCTCCGGGAGCGCGGCCGCTCGGTCCTCTTCATCTCGCACCGGCTGGCCGAGGTCACGCTGCTGTGCGACCGCGCCACCGTCCTGCGCGACGGCCGCGCCGTCGGCACCCTGGAGCCCAAGAAGGGCGCCGAGGGCGAGATCGTCGAGCTCATGCTCGGCGAGACCCACGACGCGATCGCCGAGCAGGTCGAGGCCGCCGCCACGGCGACGACCCGGACCGACGGGCCGCCCGCGCTCGCGGTCAAGGGCCTGCGCCTCTCCGACGAGTCCCCCGACGGCGTGGACTTCGAGGTCCGCTCCGGCGAGATCGTCGGGGTGGCCGCGCTCGAGGGCCAGGGCCAGGACACGCTCTTCGACTTGCTGTCCGGCCAGCAGCGGATCCGCCAGGGGACGATCGAGCGCGAGGGCAAGCCCACGCGCCCGCGCGACCCCTACGACGCGATCAAGGCCGGCATGGTGCTGGTGCCGTCGGACCGCGTGCTCGCGCTGCTGCCCCAGCGCTCGATCCGCGAGAACATCGCCGCGCCGCTGTACAGCCCGCCGCGACGGTGGGGGCCGATCAACATGCGCCGCGAGCGCACCAGGGTCGACGCGGCGATCGCCCGGCTGCAGATCGACACGCGCGCGCAGCGTCAGGCGCGGCGGCTCAGCGGCGGCAACCAGCAGAAGCTCACGATCGCCCGCTGGCTGGCGTCCGGCTTCGACGTGCTGCTGTGCTTCGACCCGACGCGCGGCATCGACGTCGGCACCAAGCGGCAGATCTACACGCTGCTGCGCGAGGTCGCCGCCGAGGGCGCCGCCGTGCTCGTGTTCACCAGCGAGCTGCCCGAGATCCAGCTCGTCTGCGATCGGGTCGTCGTGCTGCACCGCGGGGCGATCAGCGACCGCCTGCCCGCCGCGCAGGCGACCGAAGCCCGGCTGCTGCGCTCCGCGCACGGCCTCGTCGAGGAGAAGGCGCTGTCATGAGCACCATCAGCCAGCCCGCGCCGCCGCCGGCGCGCGAGCCCGGAGTCAAGCTCCGCCGCTTCGCCGTGCGCCAGGGGTGGACCCTCGGCGTGCTCGGCATCCTGATCGCGCTGCTGATCGTCGAGGCCAACGTCGCGCCGAACTTCACGTCGTTCGACGTCCAGTCGCTCGTGATCGCCGGGATGCCGCTGGCCTTCGCCGCGATGGCGCAGGCCGTCGTCGTCATCTCGCGCGGCGTCGACCTGTCGGTCGGCTCCGTGATGGCGCTGACGAACGTCATCGCCGCGCGGCTCATGGAGCACCACGGGATGGGCAGCGCGCTGGCGATCTCGGTGCTGGTGCTGGTCATCGGCATGGCGATCGGGACGATCACCGGCCTGGCGGTCGTCACCACCGGCGTGCCGGACATCATCGTCACGCTGGCCCTCGGCTTCGTCTGGGCGGGCGTGGCGCTGATCGTCCTACCCACGCCGGGCGGCGGCTCCCCGGCCGACTACCAGACGCTGTCGAGCGGCTCGTCGCTGTGGGAGTGGGCGCCCAACGGCCTGCTGGTGCTCGCCGGGGCCTACCTCCTCATATGGGTGCCGCTGCGCTCGCGCCGGCTGGGGCTGGCGATCTACGCCGTCGGCAGCGACCGCGACGCGGCCTACCTGGCCGGCGTGCGGGTCAACCGCGCGCGCGTCCTCGCGTACACGGTCGGCGGGCTCTTCGCCGCGCTCGGCGGGCTGGCGCTGACGTCGACCACGAGCATCGGCAGCCCGCTGTCGGGCGACTTCTACACCTTGACGTCGGTCGCGGCGGTCGTCATCGGGGGCGTGAGCCTGGCCGGGGGGACCGGCGGGCTGGTCGGCCCGATGCTCGCGGCGTTCATCCTCTCCGCGGCGGTGACCGTGCTGACGTTCCTCGGCGCCGACGCGAACTACGGACAGGTCATCCAGGGGGCTCTCATCGTGGCGATGGTCATGTTCGGCGGACTGCTGCTGCGGAGGCGCGCGGCATGAGCGTGAGCGCCGAGGCTCCCGCGCCGACGCAGGATCGGGCGCCGGGCGAGCTGGACCGCGTGCGGCGCGCGCTGGTCGAGCACCCGCTGCTCATGCTGGGGCTGATCCTGATCGCGCTCGTCGCGGCCTGCACGATCGTCAAGTCCAGCTACCTGTCGGGCGACCAGGCGGGCGCGATCCTGCGCTACGCCGCGCCGCTGGCGATCATGGGCGCCGGCCAGACGCTCGTCATGCTCACCGCCGGCATCGACCTGTCGGCGGGGGCGACGGCCACCGCGGCCGCCTACGTCATGGCCGGCCAGTCCTCGCACGGGACGGTGAGCGCCATCTTGTACGCCTTGGCCGTCGGCCTCGCCGTCGGCCTGGTCAACGGCATCGGCGTGGGCGTCTTCCGCGTCCAGCCGCTCATCATGACGCTGGGCATCGCGGGGGTCGTCACGGGCCTGCTCACCGTGCGCGCCGCGAGCAACCGCACCGCGGGCCAGGACGTGCCGCACTTCGTGCGCCAGGTCGGCGGCGAGCCGCTGGTCGGGTTCATCCCGAACAGCCTGCTCCTGTGGATCGCGCTCTCGGTCGTGATCATCTTGGGGCTGCGCCGATCGGGCTACGGAAGAATGTTGTACGCCTACGGCGACAACCCGATGGCCATGCGCTTGGCCGGCGTGCGGTCCTGGCAGCTGCTGACCGTCACCTACGCGCTGTGCGGCATGCTGGCCGCCGTCGCGGGCGTCGTGCTCGCCGGCCTCCTCAACGCCGCCGACCTCGGGCTGGCGGACTCGTTCCTGCTGCCCTCGATCGCGGCGGTCGTGCTCGGCGGCACCTCGCTGTTCGGCGGCGTCGGGACGTACTCGGGGACGATCATGGGCGCGCTGATCCTGACCGTCCTCGACTCGTTCCTGACGCTGCTCAACGCCGACGACTCGGTCCGGCAGATCCTCTATGGCCTCATCATCCTGGCGCTCGCCGCCCTCTACGCCCGGGTCCAGCGCAGTGCTTGACGCCGCCACGACGCCCGGGGCCGAGCTGGCCTGGATGTCGACGACCCAGCTCGCGCAGCGGATCCGCGAGCGCGAGCTCTCGGCGGTCGAGGTGCTCGACGCGACGATCGCCCGGATCGAGGAGCGCAACCCGAGCCTCAACGCGCTCGTCCACCTCGCCTTCGACGAGGCCCGCGAGCGCGCGCGTGCGGCCGACGCGGCGCTGGCCGCCGGCGAGGCGCTCGGCCCGCTGCACGGCGTGCCCACCGCGATCAAGGACCTGTTCGACTTCAAGCCCGGGTGGCCCGCCACGTTCGGCGGCATCCCGGCGCTGCGCGACCAGGTCATGGACTTCCGCACGGTGTGGGCCGGGCGCATGGAGGACGCCGGCGCGATCCTCGTCGGCAGCACCAACAGCCCGGTCATGGGCTTCCGCGGCACGTGCGACAACCCGCTGTTCGGGCCGACGCGCAACCCGTTCGACCTGACGCGCAACTCCGGCGGCTCGTCCGGCGGCGGGGCGGCCGCGGTGGCCGACGGCCTGCTGTCGTTCGCCGAGGGCACCGACGCCGGCGGCTCGATCCGCATCCCGGCGGCGTGGTGCAACGTGTACGGGTTCAAGCAGTCGTTCGGCCGCGCGCCGCTGGTCGTGCGCCCCAACCACTTCGGCAGCATCGCGCCGTTCATCTTCGAGGGGCTGCTCACGCGAACGGTGGCCGACGCGGCGCTGACGCTGACGGCGCTCTCGGGCCCGGACCCCCGCGACCCGCTGAGCTTCGCGTTCCACGACGACCCGATCGCCGCGGTGCGGCGCTCGGTGCGCGGGATGCGGATCGGCTACAGCCCCGACATGGGCGGCTTCCCGGTCGACCCGGCCGTCGCCGCGGTGGTCGAGGAGGCGGTCCGCGCGCTGGAGCAGGCCGGGGCGCACGTCGAGCCCGTCGAGATCCGCCTGCCGTGCGACCAGCGCGAGCTGAGCGACCTGTGGTCGCGGGTGCTGACGCCGCTGAACCTCGACGCGCTCGAGGCGCTCAAGGCCGGCGGCATCGACATGCTCGGCGAGCACCGCGACCAGCTCCCGCCGCAGTACCTGCGCTGGATGGACGAGGGCCTGCGCGCGACCGCGCGCGACATGGCGCACGACGCGCACCTCCGCACCCGCGTGCTCGAGGCCATCGGCGCCGTCTTCGACGACCACGACCTCCTGGTGACGCCGACGCTCGGGTGCCTGCCGGTGCCCAACGCCGAGGTGCCCGGCGAGACTGTCGGCCCGAGCGAGATCGAGGGCGTCGAGGTCGACGAGCTGATCGGCTGGTGCCTGACGTACCCCATCAACTTCACGGGCCATCCGGCGGCGTCCGTGCCCGCCGGCCTCGCGCATGGCCGCTATCCGGTCGGCCTGCAGATCGTCGGCCGCCTCGGCGCCGACGTCGACGTGCTGGCCGCCAGCGCCACGCTGGAGCGCGTGCGGCCGTGGTCGGCCGCGTACGCGCTGTGCGACGAGCGGGCGCTGACGTAGTGGCGCCGGCGTCGCAGCCGGGTCCGCGGGCCGCGGTCGTCGGGACCGGGTTCATCGGCCTGGTCCACGTCGAGGCGCTGCGGCGCCTGGGCGTCGAGGTCGTCGGCGTCGTCGGGTCCTCGCCCGCGCGCGTGCGCGAGAAGGCGCGGTCCTTCCCGCTGCCGGAGCCCTACGAGAGCTTCGAGGCGATGCTCGCCGACCCGCGCGTCGACGTGGTGCACATCACCTCGCCCAACCACCTCCACCACCCGCAGGCCAAGGCGGCGCTGCAGGCCGGCAAGCACGTTGTCTGCGAGAAGCCGCTCGGGATGGACTCGGCGCAGACGAGGGAGCTGCTGGATCTGGCCGGCGCCTCGGGCCTGGTCCACGCGGTCAACTTCAACATCCGGTTCTACCCGCAGTGCCGCGAGGCGCGCGAGCGGACCGCCGCGGGATCGCTGGGCGAGGTGCGGCTGATCACCGGGTCCTACCTCCAGGACTGGCTGCTGTACGACACCGACTGGAACTGGCGCCTGGAGCGTGGCACCGGCGGGGCGCTGCGCGCGGTCGGGGACATCGGCTCGCACTGGATCGACCTGACGACCCACGTCACGGGCTGCCGGGTGGAGTCGGTGATGGCGGACCTGACCACGTTCATCCCGGAGCGCCGGCAGCCCACCGGGCCGGTCGAGACGTTCGCGACGGAGGCCGGCTCCGCGGCGTCGGACAGCGTGGTCCGCGCCATCGACACCGAGGACACGGCGAGCATCCTGCTGCGCTTTGACTCCGGGGCCCGCGCGGCGTTCACCGTCTCCCAGCTGAGCGCCGGGCGCAAGAACGCGCTGAGCTTCCAGGTCGACGGCTCGCGCGCCGCGCTCGCGTGGATGGCCGAGCGGCCCGACGAGCTGTGGATCGGCCACCGCGACGAGCCCAACCAGGTGCTGCTGCGCGACCCGGCGCTGCTGACGCCGGCCGCCGCCGCCCTGACGTCCGTGCCGGGCGGACACGCCGAGGGCTTCGAGAACACGTTCCGCGAGCTCTACCGCGCCGTCTACCGCGCCGTCGCCGCCGGCGGGCCGCCGGACGAGCCCGACTACCCGACGTTCGCCGACGGCCACGAGGGAATGCTGATCGGTGAGGCGATCGCCACCAGCGCCCGGGACGGCCTCTGGACCGACGTCGACCGCACCCTGGAGGTGGCGTCATGAGGCTCGGCCTGCTCACCGCGGCGTTCCCGGCGCTCGACCTCGAGGCGGTCGCCGACTGGGCCGCCGCCAACGGGTTCGGCGCGCTCGAGGTCGCGTGCTGGCCCGCGGGTCAGGGCGCGGCGCGCCGCTACGCCGGCGTCAGCCACATCGACGTCGACGCGCTCGACGACGACGGCGCGCGCCGAATCGTCGAGATGCTGGCGCAGCGCGGGCTGATCATCTCCGCGCTGGCCTACTACCCCAACCCGCTGGACCCCGACCCCGCGGCCGCCGCGGCGGCGGCCGCCCACCTGCGCAAGGTGGTCGTCGCCGCCGAGCGCCTGGGCGTCGAGGTGGTGGGGACGTTCGTGGGCCGCGACAAGGACCGCGGGATCCCGGAGAACCTCGAGCGGTTCGGGCAGGTGTGGCCGGAGATCGTGCGCTTCGCCGGCGACCACGGCCGGCGGATCGCCATCGAGAACTGCCCGATGATCTTCAGCCAGGACGAGTGGCCCGGCGGCAGCAACCTCGCGTTCGCGCCGGCGATCTGGCGGTCGATGTTCGAGATCGTGCCCGCCGCGAACTTCGGGCTGAACTTCGACCCCTCGCACCTGGTCTGGCAGCAGATCGACGGCCCGCGCGCGATCCACGAGTTCGGCGCGCGCATCTTCCACGTCCACGCCAAGGACGTGGAGGTGCGGCGCGACGGGCTCTACGACTGGGGCGTCATGACCGCCGGCATCGGCTGGCAGGTCCCGCGGCTGTGCGGCCTGGGCCAGGTGGACTGGGGCGCGTTCTTCGGCGCGCTGTACGCCGTCGGCTACGACTTCGTCACGTCGATCGAGCACGAGGACCGCGCGTTCGAGGGCAGCGTCGAGGCCGTGCAGCGAGGGTTCCTGATCGCTCGGGACAACCTCGCGCCGTTCATCCACTGAGGCGGTCGCACCGATGGCCGCCTTCGACCTCGCCGCGCTCGGATCGCCGGAGCAGGTCGCGTCGGCCGTCAGCTCCGTCGTGGCCGAAGGACCGGCGGCGGGCTGCCGCGCGATCGACCTCCGGGTGCTAAACGGCGTCGACCTGCGCGTGCTGCCCGACCGCGGCCTGGACCTCGGCGCGGCCTGGTACCGCGGCGTGCCGCTGGCGTGGGTCTCGGCGCTCGGCGAGCGCCGGGCGCTGGCGGCCGCGGAGCTGGAGGGCACGGGCTGGCGCGCCGGGTTCGGCGGCGGGCTGGGCACCACGTGCGGCCTGGCCAACGTCGGCGCGCCGTCCGAGGGCCACGGGCTGCACGGGTCCTGCTCCCACCAGCCGGCGCGCGACGTGGCGGTGGAGCGCGCCGCGGACGCGCTGGTCGTCCGGGGCGTGGTGCGCGACGGCGACCTCGAGCTGCGGCGCATGATCGTGACGCGCATCGGCGCGGGCGAGGTGCGGGTCGAGGACGTCGTGCGCAACCGCGGCGGCGACGTCGTGCCGGCGCCGATCCTCTACCACGTCAACCTCGGCGCGCCGCTGTGGTCGCCGCCGGCGCGCCTGCGCGTGGGGACGAGCGGTCGCACGGACCCCGTGCCGCGCGACGACGACGCGGCGCTCCACCTCGCGGGGTGGGACCGGGCGCCGGGCGTGGTGCCCGGCGCGGTCGAGCGCGTCTACGAGCATGGCGTGAGCCCGGCGCCCGACGGCTGGGCCCAGGCCGTGGTGCGCAACCCGGCGCTGCACCTGACGCTCACCCTGCGCTGGGACGCCGCGACGCTCCCGCGCCTGCACCAATGGGTCCATCCGGCGCCGGGCATGGGCGTCCTGGGGCTGGAGCCCGCCAACTGCTCGGTCCTCGGGCGCGCCGCCGACCGCGCGCAGGGGCGGCTGCCCGTGCTGGCGCCCGGCGCCGAGCGGCGCACCCGCATCGCGATCCGGGTCTCCGGGTGACGGTCGGGTCAGTCGCCGGCCAGCTCGACGTCGAAGCTGACGTCCAGGCGGTAGCGGTCGCCCGCGTAGCGCGACGCCGTGAGCTCCAGCGGCGCGCCGTCCTGGTCGGCGATGAGGCGGCGCTCGACGAGCAGCGGCGCGCCGGCGCGCAGGCGCAGGAGCCTGGCGTCGGCACGGTCGGCGGGCTCGGCGCGCAGCGACGCGGTGCCGGCGGTCGGGACGCGGCCGAGCGTCAGCAGCGCGCGATGCAGCGAGCCGTGCTCGAGGTCGGCGACCATCAGCCCCGGCGCCAGCTCGGCCGAGAAGACCGCGGTCTCCACGGCGACCGGCTCCTCGTCGGCGAGGCGGACTCGGCTGATCTCCACCACCCTGCGGCGCGGCGCGAGCCGCAGGCGGTGGCGCTCGGCGCCCTGGGCGGCGCGCACGGCGCGCGCGACCAGCCGCGAGCTCGGCTCCCGGCCCTGGCGCCGCATCTCGGCGCTGAAGCTCAGGAGGCTGCCGGCCTGCCGGTGGACCGGCGGCTCGGCGACGAACGTCCCGCGCCCGGGCACGCGGGAGACGATCCCCTCCTGGGCCAGCCGCGCGACGGCGTTGCGGGCCGTCATCCGGCTCACGCCGAACTCGGCGCAGAGCTGGGCGTCGGAGGGGAGGGGGTCGTCGGGCGCGAGTTCGGCGATCCGCGCGCGCAGCGCCTGCTCGATCTCGAAGTAGCGCGGCACGAACCGCCGCACGTCAGGACCGGGCATGGCCGACCGTCCCGTTGATCGTCAGCCCTCCGTCGCACACGAGCTCGTGGCCGGTGATGTAGCGCGACGCGTCGGAGGCCAGGAAGACCGTGGCGTCGGCGACCTCCTCGGGCGTCCCGATGCGCCCGAGCGCGATGCGCTGGGCGTAGGCCGCGCGCACCGCGGGCGTGTAGGCCTCCTGGTTGAGCGGGGTCTCGGTGGCGCCCGGCGCGACGGCGTTGACCGTGATGCCGTGCGGCGCGAGCTCGACGCCGAGCGTCCGCGTGAGCGCGACGATCGCGCCCTTGGCGGCGATGTAGGCGGCCAGCTCGGCGAGCACCAGGATGTCGGCCGCCGAGGTCACGTTGACGATCCGCCCGCCGCCGCCCTGGGCGACCATCTGGCGCGCGGCGGCCCGGCAGCCGTAGAAGTAGCCGTGCTGGTTGGCGGCCAGGAGGCCGTGCCAGTCCTCGTCGGTGAGCTCCAGGAACGGCTTGACCATGAGCGCCGCGGCGTTGTTGACCCAGATGTCGATGCCGCCGAGCTCGGCGACCGCGGTGTCGGCCAGCGCCTGGACGGCCGCCGGATCGCCCGTGTCGCCGTCGACCATGACGGCGCGGCGGCCGGCGTCGCGGATGGCGCGCGCGGTCGCGGCGCCCCCGTCGGGGTCGGCGAGGTGGATGCCGGCCACGTCGGCGCCGGCGCGGGCGAGCGCGACCGCGATCGCCGCGCCGATGCCCCGCGACGCGCCGGTGACGACGGCGCGGCGCCCGGCGAGCGAGAACGGTGAGGAAGTCAAGAGGGAGATGTCCGGCTGTCTAGACGGGTGGAGCGCCAACGTACCACGGGCTTGTGGCGCACGGGCACGGTCCTCTATGATCGGTGACCACTAATCGATGATCGATGAGGGAGACGCGTAAGCATGAGCCAGGCCGTGGCGCAGGTGTCCGATGAGCTTCGGCGCTTTCGGCTGGACGGTCGTGTCGCGGTGGTCACCGGCGGGACCGGGGGCATCGGCGGCCGGCTGTGCGAGGCCTTCGCGCGGGTGGGCGCGCGCGTGGTCGTCCATGGGCGCGACCGCGACCGCGCCACCGCGCTCGCGGACCGGCTGCGCGACGCCGGCGGCGAGGCGACGCCGGTCGTCGCCGACCTGACGCGTCGCGCCGAGGCCGACCGGATGGTCAACGAGGCGGTCCTGGCCTACGGCGGCGTCGACGTCATCGTCAACACGGTCGGCGGCGGGGCCGGCGGCGCGCTGCACCCGGCCGAGTCCTACCCCGAGGAGGAGTGGGACCGGATGTTCGACCTCAACCTGCGCTCGACGCTGCTCCCGACGCAGGCCGCCGTGCGGGCGATGATCGCCGGCGGCCGCGGCGGCCGGGTCCTGCACTTCTCCTCGGTCCGCGGGCAGCTCGGCATCGACAACGGCTTCTCGGCCTACGTCGCGGCCAAGGGCGCGCTGGACGCGCTGACCCGCCAGCAGGCCACCGAGTGGGCCAAGCACCAGATCACCGTCAACGCGATCTCGCCGACCTTCGTCGCCACCGCCCAGTCCGCGAGCCTGCTCGCCGACGAGGCGTTCCGGGCCGGCCTCGAGGCGCGGATCCCGCTGCACCGGATCGCCGAGACCGACGACGTCGTCGGGGCGTCGCTGCTGCTGTGCACCGAGGCCGCCTCGTTCATCACCGGCCAGATCCTCACGCTCGACGGCGGCCTCACCGCGTGTCAGTGACCGGCAAGGCGGACGGCGGGACCGCGCCCTTCGCGCGCGTGGTCCTCCGGGAGCAGGTGCGCGACCTCCTCCTGGCGCGCATCCTGTCGGGCGAGTACGAGCCGGGCAGCCGGGTCGTCGAGACGCGGATCGCGCAGGAGCTCGGGATCAGCCAGGCGCCGGTGCGCGAGGCGCTGCGCGACCTCGAGCAGCTCGGCTGCGTGGTGCACGAGCCGTTCCGGGGCTGCTCGGTGCGCGAGATCTCGATCGACGACCTGCTCGAGGCCTTCCCGGTGCGCGCCGCGCTGGAGAGCGTGGCCGCGCGCCTGGCGGCCGGCCGGATCACCGACGAGGAGCTGGCCCTGCTGGCCGGCCTCGTGGACACGATGCGCGCGGCGGGCGCCGCGGGCGACGCGGTGGCGGAGAGCACGGCCGACGCGGCCTTCCACGCGACGATCGTGGAGGCCTCGCACAACAAGGTGCTCGCGCGCCAGTGGAACCAGCTCCAGCCGCAGGCGCGGACGTTCATCTCCATCAGCCTGCCGGCGTCGGAGCGCGGGCCCGTCGCCGAGCGCCATGTGCCGATCCTCGACGCCCTCCGGACCCGCGATCCGGAGCGCGCGGCGACGGCCATGCAGGACCACCTCTCCGAAGTCGCCGACCGCCTTCGGCCCATGACCACCAACAAGGAGACCCGATGAAGCGGATCGTCGACCTGTCGATGCCCGTCCACATGGACATGCTGACCTTTCCGCGCGTGCCGCCGCCCGCGCTGACCGTGTACGAGAGCCACGAGGACTTCGCGACGCGCATCGGCGCCGCCGAGCACGGCGTGACGTCGCTGACCGCCAGCTACCTGATCGTCCAGAACGACCACGTCGGCACCCACCTCGACGCGCGCAAGCACATCGTCCCCACCGCGGGCGGGCCCGAGACCATCCCGCTGGAGTACTGCGTCTCCGACGGCGTCCTCCTCGACTTCACCGACAAGCCGTCGGGGCACGTCATCACGACCGACGAGGTCAAGCGCGAGCTCGACCGGATCGAGTACTCGCTCAAGGAGCGCGACATCGTGCTCAACCACACCGGCGCCGGCGCGTACAACACGGAGGAGCGCTACCGCACCGACCACCCGGGGATGAGCGGCGACGCCACCCGCTGGCTGATCTCCCAGGGCGTGCGCCTCATGGGCTGCGACGCGATCACGTTCGACCCGCCGGTCTGGGCGATGTTCGAGAAGAAGCTGTTCTGGGAGGCTCACCGAGTGATGTGGGACGAGGAGTACTGGCATCTGGAGAACCTCATGAACCTCGAGCAGATCGGCCGGCCGCACGGGTTCCAGCTCTACGTGGCGCCCATCAAGTGGGTCGGCACGACCGCCGCGCCCGTGCGCGCGATGGCCGTCGTGGACGACGGCGCGGAGTGATCGAGGCGCTCGTCACCGGGCGCGTCGCGCTCGACCTCTACCCCGAGCAGTCGCGGCGGGCGCTGGAGGACGTCGAGACGTTCCGCCAGTACGCCGGGGGGTTCGCGGCGAACGTCGCCACCGGCCTGGCCCGGCTCGGCGTGCGCACCGCGGTGTTCTCCGCCGTCGGCGACGACGGCCACGGCCGTCACGTCCGCGGGTTCCTCGAGGCCGAGGGGGTCGACTGCGGCTGGCTGGCGACCGACCCGGAGCGGAGGACGGCCCTGGCCTTCTGCGAGATCTGGCCGCCGGACGACTTCCCCATCACCTATCACCGGACGCCCACGTGCCCCGACTGGGAGGTGTCGCTCGACGACGCCGGCGTCGAACGGGACGTGGCGGCCGCGGTCCCGCTGCTCTACGTCAGCGGGACCGCGCTCGCCCGCGCCCGCAGCCTCGAGGCCATGGTCGCCCTGGCCGAGCTGCGCGCCGGCGGCCCGCACCACACGATCCTCGACCTCGACTGGCGCCCGATGCTCTGGGCCGGCGCCGAGGACTTCGCGGCCGCGGTGCGGCGGGTGCTGCCGGCGGCGACCGTCGTGCTCGGCGGCGACCGGGAGTGGGCGGCGGCCGGGCTCGACCCGGCCGCGCCGAGCGCCGCGGTCCGCGTCGTCAAGCACGGCCCCGACGGCTGCAGCGTGCACCGTCCCGACGGCTCGCGCGAGGACGTGGCGCCGATCCCGGTCGCGGTGGTCAACGGCCTCGGCGCCGGGGACGCGTTCGCCGCGGGCTGGGGCCACGCGCTCCTGCGCGGGCTCGACCAGCCGGCCGACGCCGCCAACGCGGCGGGGGCGATCGTCGCCACGCGCCATCCGTGCTCGGCCGCGATGCCCACGCGGCAGGAGCTCGAGAGCTTCCTGCGATCAGGCGTCCTGACCGATCCGGCGCCGGGCGCTCAGCCGCCCGAGGCGCGCCGCCAGGCGCCGGGGGCGCAGCCGTGAGCCAGGCGGAAGCGACGGCTGAAGTACGCCGGGTCCTCGAAGCCGGCGCGGCGCGCGATCGCCTCGACCGTGAGGTCGCTGCCGAGCAGCAGCGTGCGCGCGGCGGCGAGGCGGCGCTCCTGGATCCACTCGACCACCGTGCGCCCGGTGCGGTCGCGCACCACCGTGGTCAGGTGCCCGCCGCTCAGCCCGACCTCGGCGGCGACGTCGCGCAGGCTCAGCCGCTCGGTGTAGCGGGCGTCGATGATCTGGAAGACGCGCGCCAGGAGCGGCTGGTCGCGGGCGCGCATCGCGCCGGCGGCGTCGCGGGCCAGGCGCCCGACGTCGATGAGCAGCAGCAGGAGCAGCGCGGCGACGGCGCCCTCGTGCCCGTCGGGCTGGTCGCGCAGCTCGCGCCGCAGGTCGTGCAGGCGGCGCAGCCAGCGCTCGCGGTCGGCCTTGGGGACGCGGAGGCGGCCGGCGCCGTGGTCCATCTCGGCGGCGACGAACGGGTCGAGCAGCGGGTTGGAGCGCCAGAGCAGCAGCGACGACGAGTCGGCGCCCACGTCGCGGAAGTCCTGCGGCGAGAACTCGACGGCCCAGCCGACCGCGCCGGCGCCGATGGCCGCCAGGTCGTGCACCTGGCCCGGCGCGATGAGGACGAGGTCGCCCGTGAGGGCCGGCCACGTGTGGCGGCCGACGCGGTGCTCGCCGCCGCCGCGCTCGAAGTACAGGAGCTCGAGATCGCGGTGCCCGTGCGGCCCGACCCGGACGCGCGGGTGCTCGGTTCCGAAGCGCTGCAGGTCCACCGCGCCGCGCGGGGTCTCGTAGGTCGGAACCACGGGTGCGGGATCCACGCGCCGATGCTACGCGCAGGATCGGAAGATTGTCCAAGAACACGCGGCTCACGTCCCTGGTCTCCGCGCACGCGGACGCTGGATAGTCGGTCGCAACGGACCTTGGGAGAGGGTTGATGGCTGCTACGAGCCCGGATGTGCTGGGTGCGTTCCACGGCGACGCGTCGTTCCCGATCGAGTGGCGCGACGGCGAGCGGGAGCTGTTCTGGGTGCTGGACGACCTGCACTGCCCGAACCCCGTCTCGCCGATGTTCTTCGACATCGGCGGGTGGTGGCTGACCTGCGATCACATGTTCCGCCGCTTCGGCACGCCGTTCGCCGCCGACTGGGTCGCCAAGCGGATCGGCGGCTACGTCTACACCGCGGCGATCCCCGCCACGGGGACGGCGCGCCCGGAGGCCGAGGAGTACGGCAACCGCTACGCGCCGCGCGTGCCCCTGGGTCCGGGCTACGCCGACCGCATCGGCGCCTACCTGGACTGGACGCTTCCGTACTACGCCGAGAACTTCATGACGTGGTGGCGCGAGCGCTTCGTCCCGGAGATGGACCGCAACTTCGCCCGGCTCGACGGCATCGACATGGGCGCCGCCTCGCTCGTCGAGCTCGCCGTCCTGCTGGAGGACGCGATCGAGATCCACGACCGCCACTGGAAGATCCACTGGCTGCTGAACTTCGCCGAGTTCTCGGCGCGCTCCGGCCTGGAGGCGACGGTCCGCGAGGTCTGCGGCGAGGTCGACGCCGAGCTGCTGGGGCGCCTGCAGAGCTCCGTCGCGGACCGCAACTGGGACGCGGTCCGGGACCTGTGGGAGATCAAGGGTGAGGTCATGGCCGACGCGGACCTCAGCGCGGCGTTCACGCGCGACTCGGCCGCCGACGTCTGGCGGGCGCTGGGCGAGACGGAGCGCGGCCGCCGGCTGATCGACGAGCGGATCGTGCCGCACCAGCGGACCTTCGGCTACAAGTCGATCTGGTCGCACGAGGTGCGCTTCCGGCTGTGGGTCGAGGACCCCGCCCCGATCCTCGAGGCGATCCGCGGCTACGTCGCCGCCGACTACGACTTCCCGGCCAGCCTGCAGGCCGTCGAGGACGACCTCCAGGCCGCGCGCGAGGAGCTGCTGGCGCCCCTGCGGGGCCGCGACCAGGAGCGCGTGCACCGGGCGCTGGAGCTGTCGCTCGGGATGAACCCGCTGACGCCCGACCACCACTTCTACATCGACCAGGGCACCAACGCGCGCCTGCGGCTCGTGCTGGTCGCGATCGGCGACCAGCTCGCCGGCGCGGGGATCCTCGACGACCGCGAGGACGTCGCGTACCTGCGCTACCAGGAGCTGCGCATGCTCATGGCGGACCCGGCGGCCCTCGGCGACGTCAAGGACCTCGTCTCCGACCGCCGCGACGAGGTCGAGGATGCCGCCGCGGTGCGGCCGCCCGCGTGGGTCGGCACCGCGACCGAGGCGGCGCTCGCGTTCCCGTACTGGACGAACTGGGGCTTCCCGGAACGGTTCCACGCCGGCCCGGCCAAGACGGTCGGCCAGGTCCGCGGCCTCGGCGCGTCGCCCGGCGTCGTGGAGGGCACGGCGCGCTGGGTCTCCTCCTCGGACGAGTTCGACCAGGTGCGCGAGGGGGAGATCCTCGTGTGCCGCATGACGAACCCCGCGTGGGTCGTGCTCTTCACCAAGATCGGCGGGCTGGTGACCGAGGCCGGCGGCACGTCGTCGCATCCGGCGGTCGTCGCGCGCGAGTTCGGCATCCCGGCCGTGGTCGGCACCAACGACGCCGGAGCGCAGATCAAGACCGGCGATCGCGTCCGGGTCAACGGCGGCACCGGGGTGGTCGAGCTGCTCGCGTGAGGTGGCACGCCCCCGCAGACCTCGAGGAGGCGCTGCTGCTGCGCGCGGTGCACGGCGACGAGATCACCGTGCACGCCGGCGGCACGTTCCTGGGGATCCTGATGAACCAGGGCCTCGTCGCGCCGCCGGCGCTGCTGTCGCTCGGGCAGGTCGCGGAGCTGCGCGGCGTCGCGATCGTCGACGGCGAGCTGCGGCTCGGCGCGATGGTCACCCACCTCGAGGTCGAGCGCCATCCGGAGATCCGCGCGGGCTGGCCCATGCTGGCCCGGGCGTTCGCGCTCGTGGCGAGCCGCCGCGTCCGCGCCGTGGCGACGGTCGGCGGGGTCCTCGCGGACGCCGACTACGCCTCGGATCCGCCGGCGGCGCTGTCGGCGCTCGCGGCGCGGGCGGTGCTCCGCGGCCCCCGCGGCGAGCGCTCCGTCTCGATCGACGAGCTGATCCTCGGCTACTACACGACCTGCATCGAGCCCGACGAGCTGCTCGTCGAGGTGCGCGTGCCGGCGGCGCCGGCGCGCGCCATCTACCGCAAGTTCCGCTCGCGGTCCTCGGAGGACCGGCCCTGCGTGACGGTCGCGGCCGTCCACGGCGACGGCGGCCTGAGCGTCGTCGTCGGCGCGGTGGCGGCGCGGCCGCAGCGCTTCGACGACCTGTGCGAGGTGCACGCCCAGTCGCTCGCCGACGACGCGCGG
>DATDMD010000233.1:0-35633 GCA_036518975.1 Baekduia sp. | reverse complement strand
GAACCAGCGATCGTGGGAGATGACCACCGCGCAGCCGGCGTAGTTGAGCAGCGCCTCTTCGAGCGCGCGCAGCGTGTCGGTGTCGAGGTCGTTGGTCGGCTCGTCGAGCAGCAGCAGGTTGCCGCCGGTGCGCAGCAGCTTCGCCAGGTGCACGCGGTTGCGCTCACCGCCGGAGAGCATCTTGATCTTCTTCTGCTGGTCGGCCTTCTTGAAGTTGAAGCCCGACGTGTAGGCGCGCGAGTTCATCACGCGCTGGCCGACCGTGATCTGCTCCAGGCCGCCGGAGATCTCCTCCCACACGGACTTCTCGCCGTCGAGCGCGTCGCGGCTCTGGTCGACGTAGGAGATCTGCACCGTCTCGCCGAGGCGCAGCGTGCCGGCGTCCGGCTCCTCGCGTCCGGCGATCATCTTGAACAACGTGGTCTTGCCCGCGCCGTTGGGGCCGATGACGCCGACGATGCCGCCCGGCGGCAGGTCGAACGTCAGGTCCTCGATCAGCAGGCGGTCGCCGAAGCCCTTGCGCAGCCCGTCGGCCTGGACGACCGTGTTGCCGAGGTGCGTCGCGATCGGGATGTGGATCTGGACGTCGTCCAGCTTGATCGTCTTCTCCTCGGCGACCAGGGCCTCGTAGTTCGAGATGCGCGCCTTCTGCTTGGTCTGGCGGCCCTTGGGGTTCTTGCGGACCCACTCGAGCTCGGCCTTGATGACGCGCTCCTTGGCGAGGTCGCGGCGCTCCTGCATCTCCAGGCGCTTCTCCTTCTGCTCCAGCCAGGAGGAGTAGTTGCCCTCGTACGGGATCGCGCGGCCGCGGTCGAGCTCCAGGATCCAGCCCGCGACGTTGTCGAGGAAGTAGCGATCGTGGGTGACGGCCACGACGGCGCCCTTGTAGTCGGCCAGGAAGCGCTCCAGCCACCCGACCGACTCGGCGTCGAGGTGGTTGGTGGGCTCGTCGAGGAGCAGGAGATCCGGAGCGCTGAGCAGCAGGCGCGCCAGCGCGACGCGGCGGCGCTCGCCGCCGGAGAGGAGCGTGACGTCGGCGTCGCCGGGCGGGCAGCGCAGTGCGTCCATCGCGTAGTCGATGTTCGTGTCCAGGTTCCAGCCGTCGGCCGCGTCGATCTTGGCCTGCAGCTCGGCGAACTCGTCGGCGGTCTCGTCCGAGTAGTTCATGGACAGCTCGTTGAAGCGGTCCATCAGGCCCTTGACCTCGGCGACGCCGTCCAGGACGTTCTCGCGCGCGGTCTTCTCGGGGTCGAGCTGGGGCTCCTGCTCGAGGAAGCCGACCGTCGCGCCGGGGGCGAGAACCGCCTCGCCCGAGCGGTAGTCGGTGTCGATCCCGGCCATGATCTTCAACAACGTGGACTTGCCCGCGCCGTTGTAGCCGAGGACGCCGATCTTCGCGCCCGAGTAGAACGCGAGCGTGACCTCGTTGAGGATCGGCTTCTCCGGCCCGTAGGCCTTCGTGAGCCGCTGCATCTGGAAGACGTACTGAGGAGCCATGAAGACTCCAGGATAGGAGACCTGCTTCTACGTGCGATGAGGGTCGCGCACGCGCGGCGTCACGAGCATGCCGGCCGCGAGCGCGCCGCCGATCCACAGCACGAGCGCGGCGGCGAACGAGCCGTTGCGCAGGAACTGCACGAGGCCGAGGTCGATCGCGAGGAACAGCAGCGTGCCGTAGAACGCGCGCAGCACCGCCACGGTGGCGCGGCCGCGGCCGGGGACGCCGACCACCGAGACGAGGCCCGCGACGAGCGTCGCGAGCGCGCCGGCGACGGCGATCGCGAGGATCGCCGGATCCTGGAGCATCAGGACCGATCCGATCAGGCCGCAGAAGAAGCCGCCCATCACGGCGATGGTCAGCGGGATGATCGCGCGGTCGGGCATCGCTTCTGTGTACCCGCGCGTTCACAGAGCGCGAACGCGGTCAGGTCCGCACGAAGACGGGCTCGGGTTCCAGCCGGATCCCGTACGCGGCCTCGACCGTGTCCTGGATCCGGTTGGCCAGGCGCGTCAGCTCCTTGGTCGTCCCGTGCCCGCGGTTGGTGAGCGCCAGGACGTGCTTGGTGGAGATCGCGATGCCGCTCGGGTCGCCGTCGCCCTTGGCGAAGCCGGCGTGCTGGATGAGCCAGGCGGCCGACGTCTTGACCCGGCCGTCCGGCTGGGGGAACGCGGGGGCGCCGTCGGGCAGCGCGGCGGGCGCGAGGATCGGGTTGGTGAAGAACGAGCCGGCCGACCAGGTGTCGTGGTCGGCGGGGTCGAGGACCATGCCCTTGGCGCGGCGCAGGCGCAGCACGGCGTCGCGGACCTGCTCCGGGCTCGGGTGCTCGTCGCCGCCGACGGCGTCGGCCAGCTCGGCGTAGCGGATCGGCCGCGCGCGGTCGGTGGGCTCCAGCGCGAAGCTCACGCGCAGCACGACGTGGTGGTCGGGGTCGCGCTTGAACGCGCTGTCGCGGTAGCCGAAGCCGCAGTCGGCCGGCGCGAGGTCGACGACCGCGCCGGCCCGCCGGTCGTAGGCGCGGACCGAGATGATGGTGTCGCTCACCTCCTGGCCGTAGGCGCCGACGTTCTGGATCGGCGTCGCGCCGACCGAGCCGGGGACGCCGGCGAGGCACTCGATCCCGGCGAGGCCGTCGGCGACCGCGCGCGCGACGAGCGCGTCCCAGCTCTCGCCCGCGGCGACGTGCAGGACGTGGCCGTCGCGCTCGACGCCGCGCGTGGCGATCTTGACGACCGTGCCCGGGAAGCCGTCGTCGCCGACGACGAGGTTCGACCCGCCGGCGACGAGCAGCAGGTCGTCCTCGGCGTCGCGCACGGCGGCGATCAGGGCGTCGTCGGTCGTCGCCGCGACGAACGTCCCGGCGGGGCCGCCGAGGCGCAAGGTGGTGTGGTCGGCCAGCAGCAAGGGCCTAGGAGCCTATTGAGAGGGCCGATACCCTTGAGGGTCGTGCCGCAGGTCCTCGACATCGAGCAGGCGCTCCTCCTGTTGGAGCTCGAGCCGCCCTTCGAGAAGCGCGATGTCCAGCTCGCGCGGCGCCGGCAGGCCAAGGTCTGGCACCCGGATCTCGCGCCGCCGGGCAAGCAGATCGAGCACGAGCGCCACCTGAAGGCGATCAACGAGGCGGCCGACCAGCTCGAGAGCCTGGCCGAGGGCTCGCGCGGCGGGCGGGTCTCGCGCAACGCGGTCAAGGTCAGCGCGGCGGCAGCGCGGGCGGCGCGCGCCGAGGCCGGCCGCAAGGCCTACGAGGAGGAGCAGGCGGCTCGCGCGTACGAGGCCGACGTCCGCAAGCACGACCCCTTCGGCTCGCGCGTGCCGGACCACAGCGTCGTGCACCGCTACGCGCGCTGCCTGTCGTATCCGGAGTGGGGCGTCGGCGAGGTCGCCGGCATCTACTTCACCGGATCGGAGGACGACATCCAGCAATGGGCGCGCGTGCGCTTCCAGCCGGGGATCCGGACGGTGCCGGCGGGCTCGCTGCAGTTCGTCGACTTCTCGAAGCCCGATCCCGGCCACGAGCGCGTCCAGCGCTTCATGACCGCGGCGCAGCACGCGATGGTGGAGGGCGACTACAAGCTCGCCGCCCAGCGCCTGATCTACGCCCGCGACGCCGAGCCGGCCAACGTGTCCGTGTTGCGGTTGCTCACGCTGGCCTTCTGGCAGGCGGGCGAGCTGGCCGCGGCGGGGCGCAGCGTGCGGGACTGGATCCGCGCCGACCCGGCGCGCCCGGCCGCGCAGCGCTACGCCGCCCGGATCTACGAGGACATGCGGGCGATCGACCTGGCGTGCGAGGCGGCGACACGTGCGGCGCGGCTGGCGCCGGCGGACGCCTCGTCGTGGGAGCGCGTCGGGCGGCTGAAGCTTGCGCTGATGGACCGCGCCGGCGCACTCGACGCGCTGGAGCGCGCCCGCACCCTCGGGCCGACCGTCGAAGGGCTGCTCGACCTCGCGCTGGCCCACCACCTCGGCGGCGACCTGGGCGGCGAGGTCACCGCGACGCAGCAGGCGACGCTGCTCGACGACGACCGCCCGGACGCCTGGTCACGCTACGCCCACGCTCTGGCGCGCACCGACCGCGTGTCGGACGCGCTCGCCGCCGCGGAGCGCGCCCTGCACCTGGCGCCACACGACGAGGAGGTCGCAGACCTCCTCGAACGCCTGCGCGCGGCGGCGCCGCGCGTCCTGCCGGCGGCGTAGCGGCGCGCGCCGTCCGTCGTCGCCGCCTCGGTTGACACGCCTCCACTGCCTCCTCAGGCGCCGGCGTCTCTGGCCGCGGTCAGCCGCCTCGGTCGCGCCATCGCGTTCACATCGGTCGTGAGGTCGCCCTGGTGTGGCGGTCGCTGCCGGTCCTCCGCTGGCGCGCCGCTCGGTTACGCGCCTCCACTGTCTCGCCGGGCGCAGGCGTCGCTGGACACGGTCGGCCGCCTCGGCCGCGCTGTCGCTTTCGCACGTAACCGACGTCAACGGCGTTCCGGGGTACGTATAGGAGACCAAAACGCCGTTGACCAGACCGTCCGCGCCTCCGCCCGCCGATGAGTCCGGCGCCCCCGCCACGTCCTTGGACCATGCCCACGCCGATCCGGACCGACAACCTCGCGACGCTGTACGACCAGCCGGACATGGACTGGTCGCGTGCGGAGGAGGCGCTTGCGCGTGACCTGCCGAACGCCGCCACCGCCGCCTTCCTCGTGACGGTCGGCGCGGACGGGCGACCGCATGCCGCCGGGATCGGCCCGGCGTTGTGCGACGGTGAGATCTACATCACCAGCGGGCTGGCCGCGCGCAAGTCCAGGAACCTCGCGCGGGACCCGCGGTGCGCGCTCGCGGTGCGGCTCGAAGGGCTCGACCTCACGCTCGAGGGCCGGGCGGAGCGGGTCACCGACGACGCCACGCTGACCGCCGTCGCCGCACATTACGCGGAAGGCGGCTGGCCCGCGTCCGCGGATCTCGACGCCAAGGCGATCGCCGCCCCGCACTCGGCGCAGTCCGCCGGCCCGGGCCCGTGGCAGCTGTACCGCTTCACGGTGGAGAAGGCCGTCGGCGTCGCGACCGCCGAGCCGAGCAGCGCGAGCCGCTGGACGTTCGCCACGCCGGCCTGAACTGAACCACCGCCTCGCTCGCATAGGCTCCAGGCGATGAGCCCCGACGTCGTCGCCTGGATCCCGTCCTCGACCCGCCGCGACGAGCTCGGGGTGGCCTCGGGCTCGGAGGGGCGGGCCCGGATCGAGCAGGACCTGCCCGACACCATCACCTTGGTCGACGAGCCGGGCCCGGACGTCACGTTCGCCGTCCCGCAGTGGGGCATCCGGTTCGCCCCCGCGCAGATGCCGGCCCTCAAGGTCGTCCAGGTCCGCTCCGCCGGCGTCGACTGGATCGTCGACCAGATCCCGCCGCACGTCACGCTCTGCGGCGCCCGGGGCACGCGCGACCGCGCGATGGCCGAGTGGGTCGTCGCCGCGCTGCTCGCCGACCTCAAGGGCGTCCGCCCGTTCGCCGAGGCCCAGGCCGCGCACCGCTGGAAGCGCCTGGACATCGGCGACCTCTCCACCATGAAGGTGTTGATCCTGGGCTTCGGCGCCTGCGGGCGCGAGACGCGGCGGCTGCTCGCGCCGTTCGGGACCGAGGTCCGCGGCGTCGCGCGCCGCGCCCGCGAGGACGCCCACGGGCTCGACGAGCTCCCGGAGCTGCTGCCGTGGGCCGACGCGGTCGTCAACCTGCTGCCGCTGACGCCGGACACGCGCGGCCTCGTCGACGCCAAAGTCCTCCAACAACTCCCCGACCAGGCGTTGTACATCAACGTCGGCCGCGGCCCGACCACGGACACCGAGGCGCTGCTCGCCGAGCTCCAGCGCGGGCGCCTGCGGGCGATCCTCGACGTGGTCGACCCCGAGCCGCTGCCGGCCGACCATCCGCTGTGGGACGCGCCGGGCGTCCTGATCAGCCCGCACGTCGCCGGCGACACGTCGTCGTCGGACCACGCCGCGTGGGACCTCGTCGGCGCGCAGCTGCGCCGGTTCGCCGCCGGCGAGCCGCTGCTCAACGTCGTCTCCGAGGGGTACTGAACCCGCATGCCCACCGGCGGCGACGAACTGGTCGCGGCGCTCGAGCGCGCCGGCGTCGACACCGTGTTCGGCCTGCCCGGCGTCCACAACCTGCCGGCGTGGGAGGCGCTGCGCACGTCGCCGATCCGGCTCGTCGGCGTCCGCCACGAGCAGACCGCGGTCTACGCGGCCGACGGCTACGCGCGGGCGACCGGCAAGGTCGGCGTCGCGCTCGTCACGACCGGCCCCGGCGCGGCGAACACGCTCGGCGCGACCGGTGAGGCGTGGGCGTCGCGCAGCCCCGTCGTCGTCATCGCGACGGACATCCCGACCACGCTCAAGCGGCGCGGCATCGTCGGCGGCGCGCTGCACGAGGCGCAGGACCAGCAACAGCTCTTCAAGACGCTCACCAAGGAGACGTTCCGCCTCGACGCGCCCGGCGACGTCGAGCGCGCGGTGTACGCGGCCCTCGACGCGCCGCGGCGGCCGGTCTTCGTCGAGATCCCGACCGACCGGCTCGCCGCCAGCGGCCCGCGCTGGGACGTCGGCGAGTTCGCGCCCGAGGTCGTCTCCGGCGAGCCCGAGCCCGAGGACGTCGCCCAGGCGCTGCAACTCATCGCGGAGTCGTGGAAGCCCCTGATCGTCGCGGGCGGCGGCGCGCTGGACGCCGCGCCGGAGGTCGCCGAGCTCGCGCGCCGCCTGGGCGCGCCGGTGCTGACCACGTACAGCTCGCGCGGCCTCCTGGGCCGGGAGGACCCGCGCGCCGTGAACCTCCCGCCGCACCTGCCCGCGATCGGCGCGCTGTGGGACGAGTGCGACCTGCTGATCGCCATCGGCACCGACCTCGACGGCATGAACACCATGAACTGGCGGCTGCCGCGGCCGCCGAAGGTGATCGCCGTCAACGTCGACCGCGCGGACGCGAGCAAGAACTACATGCCGGACGTCGCCGTCGCGGCCGACGCCGCCGTCGGCGCCCGCGCGCTCGCCGCCGGGCTGCCGCCGACCACGGCCAACATCTGGGCCGACCTCGTCACCGCCCGCCGCCGCGCCCGCGGCGCGCTGCGCGGCGACCACCCCCACGAGCTGGTGTTCCTGGAGACGTTCGCGCGCGTCGTGCCCGACGACGTCACCGTGGTCGCCGACATGTGCATCCCCGGCTACTGGCTCGCCGCGCTGTACCAGCCGGCCGGGCCGCGGCGCTTCCAGTACCCGATGGGCTGGGGGACGCTCGGCTACGCGTTCCCGGCCGCGATCGGCGCCGCGACGGCCGGCCCGGCGCTGAGCGTCTCGGGCGACGGCGGCTTCCTCTTCGCCTGCGGCGAGCTGGCGACCGCGCGGCAGGAGAGCCTCCCGCTCACGGCCGTGGTGGTGGACGACGGCGGCTACGGCATGCTCCGCTACGACCAGCGCCACTCGGGGACCGAGACCTACGGCGTCGACCTCACGACCCCGGACTTCGTCCGCCTCGCCGAGGCCTTCGGCATCCGCGCGACCACCGTCGACGGCCTCTCCGACGCCTTCGGCGCGGAGCTCGCCGACCACCTCGCCGACCCCGAGCCGACGCTCCTCGTCGCCCACGCCGCGCTCACGCCGCCGCCGACGACCTCGCCCCGCTGGCACCGCCAGGGCCCACCGGCCTGGGCGGACCCGCTGGCCGGTCTGGGCTAGCGGGCGCCACGCCAAGCCTGCTTGCCTGCGTCCACATCGCTGCTCGCCGGCAGCTCCGAGGCCGTAGGCCGGCCGAGGGCGCGTTCGCTACAGGGAGCGGGCCATGACGAGCTCCTCGAGCGCTCGACCGTCGCGCGACCGGGTGCTCTGAGCGCAGACGACGAAGCCGGCGAGCTCATACGCGCGCCGTGCCGCCTGGTTGTCGACCACGACTTCAAGCGTCATCTGGCGGCAGCCACGTTCGGTCGCCCAGGCCGCACAAGCATCGCAGAGGAGTCCGGCGCCCCGTTGGCCCCGCGCTTCGGGTGCGACCCACATCGCGTTCAGGACTGCCGAACCGGGCTGCTCATGGTCGAGGCGCACCAGCGCCAGCCCGAGCCATCGGCCGCCGTCAGCTTCAAGCACGAACGTGCGCTGGCTGGTTCCCACCTCCGACTGCGCCGCCCATCGCTGCCACCACTCCACCGGCTGACCGGCGTCGCGGGCGTATGTGGAACCGAACGCCTCGGGGTCTGCGGCAAGAGACGAGAGGCGGAGCTGTCGTAGCCGGTCGTGCTGGTCGGCGAGCACATGCCGCAGGCGGACGCTGGTGGAGCTCATCGAAATCACACCTCGATGCGACGCAAGGCGAGCGCTAGCGCCGCCGGATCGTGATCTCCTCCGGCGCGATCCGCGCGATCAGCGTCCGCGCCGCCGCGATCACCAGCTCTCGGTCGTAGACCGTCGCGAACGAGAAGCGGCGGTCGCGGTCGGGCACGCCGGCATCGCCGAGGTCGCGCGCGACGAGCGCGCCGGCGAAGTGAGGTCCCAACACCACCACCGACCACTCGCCGGCCAGCGCGTCGTCGGGCGCCAGCTCGGCGCCGCGGACACCGTGGATCGGCGTCGCCGGCAGCCCGATCCCGAACGCCGCCACCAGCGACGCGCGCCGGGCCAGCGTCTCGTAGCGGCGGCGCGTCGCGGGCGTGAAGCGCTCGGCGGTCTGGAAGGCGGCCAGGATGACGGCGCCCTCGCCGATCCGCTGCGCGCGATGCTCGAGGTGGCGGCTGATGGGCAAGAGCAAGGCCTTGGTCGCGATCCCGAACGCGTCCTCGCCGCGCGCCCCCTCGACGACCGCGAACGGCGTGTCGCCCGGGACCGAAACCACGTCGACGCGCGACGCCCTCACGCGCGACACCGGCAACGGCGGCCGCAGCGGTCCGGGCCTGCCGAACCGCCAGCCCTGGCCGAGCGTCGCCCCCAGCGAGCGGGCGACCAGCAGGTGCTCGGCGGTCTCGATCCCCTCGGCCAGCACCTGCGCGCCGGTGCGCTCGCGCTGCGCCGCGACGGCGGACACGATCGCCGCCTGGTCGGTCGACGGCCGGTCCTGCACCAGCCCCAGGTCCAACTTGATGATGTCGGGGTCGATCAGCGACAACAACGCCAGCGACCGCACGTCGGCGCCCACGTCGTCCAGCGCGATGACGTGGCCGGCGCGCCGCTGGTCCAGGACCACGCGCGCCAGCTCCGCCGGCCGCGCCGTGATCGCCCGCTCGGTGATCTCCACCACCAGGGCGAGCTCGCCCTCCGCCCGCGCCCACAGCTCGGCGCACTCCTCCGGCACCGGCGCGTCGATCGCGGCCGGCTCCGAGTTGATGAACAACGACGTGCCGCGCCCCAGCCCGGCGTCCAGCGCGCCGCGGACGGCCGCCGCGCGGCACTGCCACTCCAGCTCGACGACCCGCCCCGCCGCCGCGGCGGCGGCGAACAGCCGGTCCGGCCGGTGCAGCGACGAGCCCTCCGGCCCGCGCGCGAGCGCCTCGTAGCCGACGACCGCGCCGGAGTCGAGCTCCACGACCGGCTGGTAGACGGCGCCGACCAGCCGGCCCTCCAGGACGCGGTCCAGCTCGGCGCCCGCCGCGACCGGGTCGAACGCGTCGTCGGGGACCAGGACCGCCTCGCCGGACGCCGCCCGGTGCACGCGCACCGTGTCCTTGCCGGCCGTCTTGGCGCCCTCGACCGCCACGTCGGCGTCGTGCACGAGGTCGGCCGCCGTCGTGGTCGTCCCCTGGCGGTAGACGCCGATCCCGATCGACACGCGCGTCTCCAGCCGCAGGTCGCCGACGACGTGCGGCTCCTCGCGGACGGCCTCCATGATCCGCGCCGCCAGCTCGCGCGCCACCCGCTCGCCCTCGCCCGCGGGCAGGTCCTTCAACAACAGGGAGAACTCGTCGCCGCCCACGCGCGCCAGCAGGTCCTGGGGCCGGACGACCGAGCGCAGGCGGTCGGCCGTCACCCGCAGCGCGGTGTCGCCGGCCTGGTGGCCCCAGCGGTCGTTGACGCGCCGGAAGTCGTCGACGTCGATGGCCAGCAGCGCGATCTCGGTCTCGTGCACGCGGGCGCGGTGCATCGCCGACCGCAGCTCGTCGTGCAGCGCGGCGCGGTTGGCCAGCCCGGTCAGCGTGTCGAAGTACGCCAGCTCGTGCAGGCGGGCGGACACCCGCATCCGGTCGGTCTCGTCGCGCTGCGTGCCCAGCCAGCGCACGATCTCGCCCGACGAGCCGTCGCGCTCGGGCGCGATCGCGACCTCGTTCCAGAACGGCGTCCCGTCGGCGCGGTAGTTGAGGAGCGTGACGTACGCGTCGCGGCCCGCGGCGATCGCCTCGGTCAGCAGCGAGATCGAGCGCGGGTCGGTGTCCGGGCCCTGCAGCAGCTTCGGGCTGCGCCCCAGGACCTCGCGCGCGCTGTAGCCCGTGAGCAGCTCGAAGCCCGGGCTGACCCAGCTGATCGGCAGGCCCGCGGCGCGCGCGTCCACCGCGATGATGGCCGCGAGGCCGTCCAGCTCAGACGCCGACACGCCGACCGGCCTACCCACCTGGGGCGTGGTTCACAGGGACGAGACGTTCCGCCGGCGCCATATCCGGCAAGCTACACGCAGGTCCAGCGGGCTTACGGCGTCAGGACGACGACCGCGCGGGTTCAAGCGTGGCCGGTTCGCGTCGATCCTTAGGACACAGGCGCGGTCTCCCATGCCCGCGCCCGGCCCCTCACATCATGCGCATCCCCAAGATCCTGATCTCCGTCGCCGCGCTGGCGGCCCTCGCGTTCCCGACGGCCTCCGCCCACGCGGCGGAGCCGGGCGTCAACGCCGCCTCGCCGAACCACGACTCCGTCGCCGAGGCCATCGCGACCGGCGCCAAGACCGTGCGCCTGTTCGTCTCGTGGGCCGAGATGGAGCCCAGCGGCCCCGGCGACTACCCGGACCACAACGGCCGCACGGCGACCTACGACGCCGCGATCAAGCAGCTCAACGCGGCGGGCGCCAAGCCGCTGTTCGTGGTGCTCAACACGCCGCAGTGGGCCAACGGCGTCGCCGACCAGCTCGTGCCGCCGAACGATCCGCAGACCTACGCGAACTTCATGAAGGCGTTCGCCGCGCACAACAAGGGCGTCGGCTCGGTCGCGGGTTATGAGATCTGGAACGAGCCCGACGAGAACATGTTCTGGCACCCGGGCCCGGACGCCGGCCGCTACGCCGCGCTGCTGAAGGCGTCCTACGCCGCCGTCAAGGCCGGGGACCCGAGCGCGACCGTCCTGTCGGGCCCGACCACCGGCAACAACTACCAGTGGATCCAGAGCCTGTACAACGACGGCGCCGGCGGCAGCTTCGACGCCGTCGCGGTCCACACCGACACCGCCTGCCTGGACCGCGGCCCCGACGCGTTCTACCGCGAGGACGGCGGCAAGCTTGCGCGCTACACCTTCCTCGGCTACCGCACCGTCCACGACGTGATGGCGGCCAACGGCGACGGCGGCAAGCCGATCTGGATGAGCGAGCTGGGCTGGTCCTCGACCAACGGCGGCCCGACGTCCTGCTCGCGCGGCCAGTGGTCCGGCCAGAAGGCGTCCGGCGTCAGCGAGGCCGACCAGGCGCAGTACCTGACCAAGGCCTACCAGTGCCTGGCCAACGACCCGTACGTGCAGAAGGCCGACTGGTTCACGATGCGCGACACGACCGGCAACGCGGCCGACGAGCTCAACCACTATGGGTTGGTCCACACGGACGGCTCGGCCAAGCCGGCGCTCGGCGCGTTCAAGGCGATCGCGGCCAGCGACGGCGGCAGCGCGGGATCGTGCGGCGACTTCGACGGACCATCCATCCGCATCATCAAGCCGACCCCGAACCAGCAGTTCGTGGACAAGCTGGACCTCAGCGCGGCGGCGACCGACGGCGGCGTCGGCCTCGGCCGGATCACGTTCACCTACGACAACCAGCCGGCCGAGATCCGCAACTTCACGTCCAACCTGGCCAACGGCGCGCCGGTCGGGCTGGCCCCGTGGCAGGGCAGCGGCAAGCTCGCCCTGGGGCCGCACACGATCACGGTCACCGCGCTGGACATGAACGGCAACACGTCGTCCGCGAGCGTCACGGTGACCAAGGTCCCGCTCTCCGCGCTGAAGTCGACGCTGACGCCCTCGGTCAAGCTCAAGACCAAGAAGGTCAAGTGCAAGAAGCGCGTCTGCTCGGTCGCCGGGTCGATGTCGCGCGCCGTGGCCGCCAAGAAGATGGGGACGGTCCCGTCGCTGGGCGGCAAGGTCGCCGTCGAGTGGCAGTTCCGCAACAAGAAGGGCAAGTGGCGCAAGCTCTCCGGCGGGCTGAAGCCGGCGAACAAGCCCTTCACCTTCAAGGCCAAGTTGAAGAACAAGGGCAAGTGGCGCGTGCGCGTCGTCTACCAGGGCCAGGCGCCGTGGAAGAAGGCGTCGTCGAAGTACCTCACGTTCACGCTGAAGTAGCCGCGCGCCCCGCGCGGTAGCGTCCCGCCCATGGCGTCATCTGCCGTCGTCGTGGGCGCGGGCGTGCTGGGCTCCTCGGTCGCCGACCGCCTGGCCCGCTCGGGCTGGGCGGTCACGCACGTCGAGCAGCTCGCGCCGGGGCACGTGCGCTCCGGCAGCGGGGACGAGTCCCGGCTCATCCGCGCCAGCCACGGGGCCGACCCGCTGCACGCGCGGATGTCGCGGCGCGCGCTGGAGCTGTGGCTGGAGCTCGACCCGCGCCTCGTCGCGCGGGCGGGCGTGGCGTGGATGGCGCGCTCGGCCGACGGGTGGGAGGCCGACAGCGAGCGCGTCCTCACGCAGTTGGGGATCCCGAACGAGCGCGTCGACCCGCGCGACCTGTTCCCGAGCGTCCGCGTCGACGACCTCGCGTTCACGCTGTTCGAGCCCGAGGCCGGCATCCTGCACGCGCGCGTCGGCGTGCGCGCGCTGGCCGACCGCGCCGTCGCCGCGGGGGCGGAGCGCGTCGTGGCCGTCGCGCGGCCGGACGGCCCGCGGGTCGTGCTGGACGACGGTCGCGTGCTGGAGGCCGACGTCGTGGTCTGGGCCTGCGGCGCCTGGATGCCGGGCCTGTTCGGCGACCTCCTGGACCTGCGCATCACCCAGCAGGACGTCTTCTACTTCGCGGCCGGCGGCCGCTGGGCGACGCCGGACGTCCCGGGCTGGGTCGACTACGACGGCGCCGCCTACGGGCTCGGCGACCTCGACGGCCGCGGCGTGAAGGTCGCGCCCGACGTCGACGGCCCGCCGTTCGACGCCCAGACCGGCGAGCGCCGCGTGCATCCCGAGCACGAGCGCTTCGCGCGGTCCTACCTGGCCCACCGCTTCCCGGCGCTGGCGGGCGCGCCCCTGGTCGGCGCGCGCGTCTGCCAGTACGAGATCACGCCGGACACGTGGTTCATCGCCGCGCCGCACCCGGAGCACGACGGCCGCGTCTGGCTGCTGGGCGGCGGCTCGGGCCACGCGTTCAAGCACGGCCCGGCGCTGGCCGAGCGCCTGGAGCGCTGGATCCTCGGCGCCGAGGCGCCGGAGCCGCGCTTCGGCCTCGGCGCGCGCGGCCGCGACACCTCGCTGCGCACGGTCGGCGAAGCGTAGATCGGCTCCGCGGCGCGTCGCCCCTCCATGCGGTGGGGCGACGCTCCGGAAGCCCCTTGTCCGCGTACGGACATCCACTTCAGGATCGGTCGGCACCGGTCGATGCACTTCTCAGAAGGCAGGGGCACGGATCGCCCCGGGAACGGATGCCGCCGCCTTTCCTGGGCATGAACGCCGCGCGCTTGCCGGCTCCTGCGCCCCCTCCCGGGCGCAGGAGTCGCGAGCCACCCGCTCGCTCCTCAGGCAGACTGGCGCGATGGACGCGGCCCGATGAACCGCCTCGACGCGCTGCGGGAGTTCCTCCACGACGAGGCGATCGGCGGCGTCGCGCTGCTGGTCGGCGCGGTCGCGGCGCTGATCTGGGCCAACGTCTCGGTCGGCGGCTACGAGGCGTTCTGGCACACCGAGGCCGACGTCCTCGGCCTCCATCTCGACCTGCGCCACTGGATCAACGACGGGCTGATGGCGGTCTTCTTCTTCGTCGTCGGCCTGGAGATCAAGCGCGAGCTCGTCGCCGGGGAGCTGCGCGACCGCCGCGCCGCGCTGCTGCCCGTCCTGGCCGCCGCCGGCGGCGTGGCGCTGCCGGCGCTGCTGTTCGTGGCGATCACCGCGGGCACCGACGCCACCAAGGGCTGGGCGCTGCCGGCGGCGACCGACATCGCGTTCGCGGTCGGCGTCCTGTCGCTGCTCGGCGACCGCGTGCCGTCGGGCGCCAAGTTGTACCTGTTGACGATCGCGATCGTGGACGACATCGCCGCGATCGTGATCATCGCGATCTTCTACTCGCACGGGTTCGCGATCGGCTGGTTCGCCGTGGCGCTCGGGACGCTGGTCGTCGTCGCGCTCATGCGCCGCGCGGGCGTCGCGTGGATCTTCCCCTACATCCTGGTCGGCGCGGTCGCGTGGGTCGCCGTCCACGAGTCCGGCGTCCACGCGACGATCGCCGGCGTCGCGCTCGGGCTCATGACGCCGGCGGGCCCGGTCGCCGGCCGCGACGTCCTCGTCACGCTCGAGCACCGCCTGCACCCGCTCAGCGCGCTGGTGATCGTCCCGCTCTTCGCGCTGGCCAACGCGGGCGTGTCGCTGGGCGGCGGCGCGATCGGCGACGCGCTGGGCAGCCGGCTGGCGTGGGGGATCGTCGTCGGGCTGGTCGTCGGCAAGACGCTGGGGATCGCCGGCGGCACGTGGCTGGGCCTGCGCCGCGGCTGGGGCGCGCTGCCGGCGGGCGTGACGCGGGCGCACGTCTGGGGCCTGGCGCTGCTCGGCGGGATCGGCTTCACCGTCTCGCTGTTCATCGCCCAGCTCGCGTACGCCGCGCCGCACCTCGTCGCCGAGGCGAAGATCGGGATCCTCGCCGGCTCCGCGCTGAGCGCCGCGCTGGGGGCCGCGACGCTCCTGCGGGTCACTCGGACGTCGTGAACTCCCAGATCGCGATGAACATCATCACCAGGCCGAGCACGACGACCACCGCCGCCTCCAGCAGCGACGGGACGTGCCAGCCGAACCAGGTCACGCCGGGGTCGAGCGTCTTGCGGGCCGCGTCGGAGATGTCGAGGTGGTTGAAGACCAGGCGGCGCATCGGGTCGACCGCGTAGGTCAGCGGGTCGAGCCGGTTGAGCACGGCCAGCCACTGGGGCAGGCCCGACACGGGGAACAACGCGCCCGACAGGAAGAACATCGGCATGACGATCATCTGCATGACGCCCATGAACGACTGCATCTGCTTGATCCGGATGGCCACCATGACGCCGAACGCGGTGATGGCGTAGGCCAACAGCAGCTGCAGGGCGAAGACGCCGAGGATCAGCAACGGGTCGTAGGGGACGTGCACGAGGCCGGCCAGCGCGAGCACGATCACGCCCTGGAACGAGGCGACGGTCGCGCCGCCGAGGCACTTGCCGACGACGATCGAGCTGCGGCGGATCGGCGCGACCATCATCTCGCGCAGGAAGCCGAACTCGCGGTCCCAGACGATCGACGCGGCGGAGAACATCGCGGTGAACATCACCGAGATGCACAGGATGCCGGGGTAGATGAAGGTCTTGAGGTCGACGCCGTGGGTCGAGGCGGCCGACAGCGTCTGCAGGCCGGAGCCGAGGACGAACAGGAACAGCAGCGGCTGGATCAGCGACGTGGCGATCCGCATGCGGTCGCTGCGGAAGCGGATCAGCTCGCGGCGCCACACGATCTTCACCGCGCGGACCTCGCTGCGCCAGCTGCGCGCGGGGACGCGGACGGCGACGACCTCGGGCGGGGCGCCGCCGGCGGGCGTGGTGGTGGTCGGGGTGGCGGTGGCGCTCATCGGCGGCCTCCGGTCATGACGCGCATGGTCACGCGGTTGCGTTCGGACGCCGAGGACGTCTCGGCGTCGCGGATGGTCGAGCCCGTGTAGGTCATGAACACGTCGTCGAGCGTGGGGCGGGAGACGGAGACCGCGGTGATGGGCACGCCGAGCTCGGCGAACAGGCGCGGGACGAACGCCTCGCCGGAGGGCACGAAGAACGTGACGCGGCCCTCGGACACCGAGGCGTCGACGTCGAAGTGGTCCTTGAGCGCCGCGATCGCCGTGTCGTCGTCCGTGGTCTCGATCGCCACGCGGTCCTTGCCGACGGACGCCTTGAGGGCGCCCGGCGAGTCGAGGACGACGATCTCACCGCGGTCCATGATCGCGATGCGGTCGCAGAACTCCGCCTCGTCCATGTAGTGCGTGGTCATGAAGATCGTCGTCTCCTCGGTCTGCTGCAGCGCGCGGATGTAGCGCCAGATCGAGCTGCGGGTCTGCGGGTCCAGGCCGATCGTCGGCTCGTCGAGGAAGAGGACGCGCGGGGAGTGCATCAGGCCGCGCGCGATCTCCAGGCGCCGGCGCATGCCGCCGGAGAACGTGTTGACGGGGTCGCCGCGGCGCTCCCAGAGGTCGACCATGTCGAGCATCTGGCGCATCCGGTCGGGGACGGCGCGCTGGTCGATGCCGTACAGCTCGGCGTGCAGGCGCAGGTTCTGCTCGGCGGTGAGGTAGCCGTCCAGCGTGGGGTCCTGGAAGACGAGGCCGATGTGCCGGCGGACGTCGTCGCGCTCGGTGACGATGTCGTGGCCGCCGACGCGGGCGCTGCCGCTGGTCGGCTTGGTCAGCGTGCAGAGCATGTTGATGGTCGTGCTCTTGCCGGCGCCGTTGGGTCCGAGGAAGCCGAAGACCTCGCCGGCCGCGACGGCGAACGAGACGCCGCGGACGGCCTCGACGTCGCCGTAGGACTTCTTGAGGTCATTGACTTCGACGGCCGGGCCTTGGGGAGAGGAGGGTGGGGTCATGTGCGCCGGATGATATCGCTACAGTGGCTGTAAGTCTATGGTGCCTGTAGTGTTATCATCCTTATGACGGACACGGCTCCCACCGCCGCCGCCGACGGGCTCCGCGAGCGCAAGAAGCGCGCGACCCGCGACGCGATCCTCCTCGCCGCCCGGCGGTTGTTCATGGACAAGGGCTTCGACGACGTGACCGTCGCCGAGATCGCGGCCGCCGCGGACGTGTCGGAGAAGACGGTGTTCAACCACTTCCCGACCAAGGAGGACCTCGCGCTGGCGGGCGGCGAGGAGCGGCTCGCGGACGTGCTCGAGGCGATCCGGACGCGGCCGGAGGGCACGCCGGTCATCGAGGTCTTCCGCGTCGCGACGCTGAACCTGGTCGACCTGATCGAGCACGGCGACGTCGAGGCGTTCCTCGCGGTCCCGCGCATGGTCCGGTCGTCCAAGACGCTGCGGGAGCGGCTGCCGATCAGCTGGGAGCGCGAGGCCGCGGCCCTGACGCCCGTGGTCGCCGAGGCGGCCGGCGTCGCCGAAGACGACGTCGTCGCCGCGATCGTCGCCCGGACGCTCGCCTGGACCAACCGCATGATCTTCCGGCGGGCCTTCCAGGGCCTGATGGCCGGCGAGGACCGGCGCGCGGTGGCGACGCGGCTGCGCGCCGAGACCGAGCAGGTCTACGACCAGCTCGCCGCGGGCCTGGGCGGCTACGGCGTGCAAGAGTGATGGGCATGAACGAGCCCGGAGCGCAGGACGGCAAGTCTCCTTCTCAGCTGATCGACGCCCGCATCGAGGAGCTGGGCGACTGGCGCGGCGCGCTGCTCGGCCGGCTGCGCGCGTTGATCAAGGACGCCGATCCGGAAGTGGTCGAGGAGTGGAAGTGGAGAGGCGTTCCGGTGTGGTACCACGACGGGATGCTCTGCACGGGCGAGACCTACAAGGAGGTCGTCAAGATGACGTTCGCCAAGGGCGCGTCGCTGGACGATCCCGCGGGGCTCTTCAACTCCAGCCTCGACGGGAACGTCCGGCGCGCCATCGACTTCCGCGAGGGCGAGGCGGTCGACGAGGAGGCCGTGAAGGGCCTCGTCCGGGCCGCGGTGGCGCTGAACGAAGCGAAGGGCTCTAAGTCGTCGAAGGGGCGATGAGCTCGTCGGCGACCCATCGCGCGACGTTCGCGGGGTAGGGCGCCGGCAGGCCCAGGACGACGTGCGGGAAGCCGGCGTCGAGCGCGTGGCGGATCGCGGCGCGCGTCGTGGCGGGCCGGTCGTAGTCGACGGGGAGGTGGATCGAGCGCGTGATCGCCGCGGGGTCACGGCCGATCTCGGCGCAGTAGCGGTCCAGCAGCGCGCTGCGCTCGACGACGTCCTCGATGCCGGCGCCGCCGGGGACGTTCCACAGGTCGGCGTGCTCGGCGACCACGCGCAGGAGCGGGGCCGACCGTCCGCCGATGATGATCGGCGGGTGGGGCTGTTGGAGTGGTTTCGGGTTGCAGAACGCTCCGGTGAGCTGCACGTACGTGCCGTGGACGTCGAACGGCTCGGTCTCGGTCCACAGCCGCCGGATGACCGTGCACGCCTCGGCGAGGCTCGCGACGGCGTGGGCCTGGTCGTGGAAGGGCAGGCCGTGCGCCTCGTACTCGCGCCGGGCGACGGGGTGGCCGGGGCGTGAGCCAGCGCCGATGCCGAAGTCGAGCCGGCCGCCGGAGATGACGTCGACGGTCGCCGCGATCTTGGCGAGCATCGCCGGCGGCCGGAAGCGGTTGCTGGTGACGAGGACGCCGACGCGCAGCCGCTCGGTCTGCGCGGCGAGCGCCGCGAGCGTCGTCCAGCCCTCGTAGGTCGGTCCGTCGGGGTCGCCGAAGATCGGCATGAGGTGGTCGAACACCCACGCGTGCTCGATCTCCGGGATGGCGTCGGCGTCGCGCCAGACGCGCAGGACGTCCTGGTAGTCGACCTGGGTCGGCGGGGTCATGATCCCGAAGCTGGGCGTCATGAGAGCTCCTTGGGTAGAGTCCGGTGGTGAAGCGGAGAGGGTGTCCGCTTCGACTGTAGCGGATAGCCTGTCCGCTTACGCAGCGACCCATCGACCATGTCCCGACCGACCTCCTCTTCACCGCCTGCCGCGCGACGCGCCGACGCCGAGCGCAACCGCGACAAGATCCTCGCGGCGGCCCGGACCGCGTTCGCGGACCCCGACGCGGAGGTCTCGATGGCCGAGATCGCGCGCCGCGCGGGCGTCGGCATGGCCACGCTGTACCGCAACTTCCCCGGCCGCCGGGAGCTGCTCGAGGCGCTCTACACTGGCGAGGTCGACGCGATCCGCGCGGCCGCCGAGACGGTCGACGGCGCGACGCCCGGCGCGCGGCTCGTCGCCTGGCTGCGGCGCTTCTTCGCGTTCTCGACCGCCAAGCGCCACATCGCCTCAGAGGTGCTCACGCACGTCGAGAGCAGCAACCCCATGTTCAACGAGAACCGCGACCGCGTGCTCGCCGCCGGCCGGCCGCTGCTCGCCGCCGCGCAGGACGCCGGCGAGGTCCGCGACGACCTCACGCTCGAGCAGGTCCTCGACATGATCGTCGCGATCGCGCGGATCCACGGCGACCCGGGCGACGTCGAGCGGATCCTCCAGATCACGTTCGACGGGCTGCGCCCGCAGCCTGCCTAGGCAACCGCTACAACATCTGACGGCGCGCGGCGGATCGGCGTATCGTCGGGGCTCACCCTCAATGGAGGTGATGGCCATGCATGTGGTCGTGCAGCATCGGATCACCGATCCGCAGAAGTTCGCGTCGATGGATGCCGCCGAGGTCGGGGCAGGTGGGCCGCCCGGCACGGAGGTCCGCCAGTTCCTCCCGGCCAAGGACGGCACTGCCGCGTTCTGCGTGTGGGAGACGGGGTCGCTCGACGCGCTCAGCGGCTACCTCGATCCCGCCACCGCGGGCGTGGCCGAGAACACGTACTTCGAGGTCGACGGCGAGCACGCCATGGGGCTGCCCGCGGCCGCCGCGGCGGGCGCGCACTAGAGCGGCTCCGGCGTCAGCGCGCTCCCGAGCTCCGGGGGCGCGTGGCGCGTTCGAGCGCGCGGCCGGTGAACGGCATGGGCTCGGCCGGGCGCCACACGTGTCGCTCGTCGAACGGCCACGCGTAGATCGGGCTGCCGTCGCGGACGAGCCCGCAGACGCGCGGCTCGGCGAGCTCCTCGGCGGACCACTCGTAGAGGGACTGCAGCCGCGGCACGATCACCGCGAAGTCGAGCAGCCGGCCGAGGCGCTGCTCCTCGGCGATGTAGCGCTCGACGTCGCGGGCCAGCGGATAGCGGTCCGGGAGCACGCGCCCGAGCGAGAGGAAGGCGCCCGCCATGCCGAGCCGCGGATCGCCGATGACGCGGCCCAGCGGCGCCGACCGTCCCAGCGCCAGGCGCGGCGAGGCGTTCAGCGCGTGCGCGTACAGGACGCGGGCCAGCGCGACGTTCATGAAGAACCGCTCGGGCGCGTTCTCCTCGTCGGCGAGCCCGCGGTGGTCGAGGTAGCCGCCGACGATGCTCGCGTTGTGCGCGCGGTACCAGTTGCGTCCGGTCGGTCGCTCGCCGAACTCCAGCCACAGCCGCACGGCTTGAGACGACGGCTCTCCAGTGAGCCCGCCGAGGAGCGCGACGGTCTCACAGCCGTCGCGCAGCAGCCGCTCGTTGACGGCGCGCCACCACACGCTGCCGGGCGGCGACGCGTCGAGCGGGTTGAGCACGCCCCGGCGCGCCTGCCAGCGCATGAACGACAACGCGGCCCGCCGGAATGGCAGGTGCCGCGGCGCCCGACCTGTCGGCCCGCGGAACACGCGGGCGATCAGGGCCAGCCGCGCCGCGGGATCGTCGCGGACGGCGGCGACCTGCGCCTCGGCCTGCACGAGCGCGGGCGCGACCGCGTCCGCGTCCGCGTGGTCGGCGCTCAGCAGCGGCGCCTCAGGCCCCTGGGGCGCGGTAGTCGACGGAGCGCTTGGCGGCCGCATCGACCTCTTCGGGGTCCAGGAGCACGACCGTCCGAGTGGACGCTCCGCCGGCCGCGTTGACGGCGAGCGCGACGGCGGCGGCGCTCTCGTTGTCCGGAAGCTCGACGATCGTGTAGACGTCGCGCTGCCCGAAGGCGAAGTAGAAGCACTCGAGCCGCCCACCCGCGCTCTCGGCCACCTTCGCGATCGCCTCGCGTCTCCCGCTTCCACCCTCGCTCTGCACGCCCTTCACGCCTTCCAACGTGTACGACGCCTCGATCAGGTACTTGGGCATGTGCCCCTCCTGACTGTTGGGTCCGGCGACATTCTCATCCCGGGCGGGGGAACACAAGCGAGGTCGCGCCGTCAGCCCGGGGCGACGGTGCGGAGGCCGGCAAGCCTCGCGGTCGCGGCCTGACGGTCGTCATAGGTCACGAAGCCGTCGATCGGCAGCACGGCGACGGCCGAGGCGATGTGGATCGCGTCGAGGGCGCGCAGCATCGGCTCGGCGAGGGCGCCGGCGGCCAGCAGGACCGCTCGATCGACCGGGATCAGCGCCAGCGTCTGGAGGACGTCGCCTGCTCTGGCCATGAGGGCGTCGAGCGGCAGCGTGGGATCGTCGGACGCGGCGCGATGCGCCGCGCGCGGCACTTCGGTGAGAACGATCTCACTGGAGACGATGTCCGCGCCGGCCAGGAAGGTGCCGAGCGCTGCTGTCTGGGGCTCGTGGCGCACGAGCTTCACCAACGCCGACGCGTCGGCGTAGAAGAGCGCCACCGGCTCAGCGGTCTCCGCGGATCTCGTTCAGGGCGTCGCTGAGGGCCGTCGGATCGCCGTCGAGGACCAGCGGCGCGGGCAGGCTGCGCCGTGCCGGCCGGGAGACGCGGCCTTCGGCGATGAGCCGATCGAGGGCCTCACCAGTCGTCGGTGGCGGACCGAGCTCCGCCACGGGCCGGTTGCGCTCGGTGACGACGAGGCGCTCGCCCTGCTCGACGAGCCGCAGGTAGCGGCTGAGGTTCTGGCGAAGCTCCGCGACTCCGACGGTCGTCATGTACATCAAGGTAGCAGGAAGCGTCTGCGCCGCCCACTCCTGCGCGTGCTCGAGGTCTGCGAGGAGGAGCGACTGCACGTCGCCTAGGCGCAGCTCGTCGCCATGGCCGAGGCCAGCGGGGTCGGTCGCGTCCAAGGGGTTGGAGCGCGCGGCATCGGGCGCACGGCGGCACGGCGCGAAAACGTCGCTCCGAGCGGAGACGATCGCGACGTCCGCCCGGCGGGCGACGTACCGTTTGGGCTGATGCGCCTGATCGTCGCCCGTTGCGAAGTCCGTTACTCCGGCCGCCTCGACGCCCTGCTGCCCGAGGCGTTGCGGTTGATCATGATCAAGTCGGATGGGTCGGTGATGGTGCATGCCGATACCGGCGGGTACAAGCCGCAGAACTGGATGACGCCGCCGACGGTGCTCGAGTTCGAGGGGGAGCCTGAGGTCACGCATATGGTCGTGCGCAAGCGGGCCGGCGCCACGGAGGATCGGTTGGACATCGCAGTCTCCGAGGTGCTTTCCGACGTCACGCATGACATGGGGGAGGCGGCGGCGCTCGAGAAGGATGGGGTGGAGGCGCATCTGCAGGAGCTGTTGGCTGAGCAGCCGCAGTGGTGTGGTGAGGGGTTTCGGTTGGTTCGGCGGGAGTGGCCGACGGATATCGGGCCGGTGGACCTGATGTGCCGCGACTCGGATGATGGGTGGGTCGCGGTCGAGATCAAGCGGGTTGCGACGATCGATGCGGTCGAGCAGCTCACGCGGTACCTCGATCGCCTGCGCGAGGATCCGGCGATGGCGGACTGCCAGGGTGTGCTGGCGGCGCAGCAGATCAAGCCGCAGGCGCGCACGCTCGCGGAGTCGCGGGGGATGCGCTGCGTCGAGGTCGACCTCGCCGTGCTGCGCGGCGAGCGCGAGCCCGACCTGACGTTGTTCGTCACCTGACCGCCCGACGTGAGAGGGTCGGCCGCATGGGTCGGTCTCTCACCACGCTCGCGGCGGTCGCCGCGCTGATCATGGCGTTCGCGGGCACGAGCGTCGCACAGGCGAAGCTCACGGCGCGCGGCAGCGTCGAGCAGGTGCAGGTCACCGGCGCGCACAAGGGCGCGACGCTCACGCTGACCAGACGTGGCAAGCACGTCGCCACGCTCAAGGCCGGCCCGCTCGGCGGGGCCGTCTTCCGGAACGTCGCCCCCGGCGCCAACTACCGCGTCGACCAAGGCCCCGCCTTCGCCGTCCTCCCCGACCGCTCCGCGCCGCCCTCGACCAAGACCTACAACCAGACGATCCCGTCGTCCGGCTACGGCTACCTCACGACGCGCGACGGCACGCAGCTCGCCGTCGACGTCCGCCTCCCGGCCGGCGCCAAGCCGCCGTACCCGACCCTCGTCGAGTACTCCGGCTACGGCTACGCCAACCCGGCCGGCGGCGAGTCCTCGATCTCGCAGGTCGCCCAGCTCCTGGGCTTCGCGGTCGTCGACGTCAACATGCGCGGCACCGGCTGCTCGGGCGGCGCCTTCGACTACTTCGAGCCGCTCCAGGCGCTCGACGGCTACGACGTGGTCGAGACCGTCGCCCGCCAGCCCTGGGTCCTGAACCACCGCCCCGGCATGATGGGCGTGTCCTACGGCGGCATCAGCCAGCTGTTCGTGGCCGCCCGGCGCCCGCCGTCGCTGGCGGCCATCGCGCCGCTCAGCGTCATCGACAACACCCAGACGACGCTCTATCCCGGCGGCATCCTCAACACGGGCTTCGCGCTGTCCTGGGCCAAGGACCGCGTCCACGACGCGCTCCCCGCCTCCAAGACCGGCGGCCAGGCCTGGGCCCTGAAGCGCATCGACCAGGGCGACAAGACCTGCAAGGCCAACCAGGACCTCCACCCCGCGGCGGTCGACCTGCTCGCCAAGACGCGCGCCAACGCCCACTACGTGCCGGCGGTCGCCGACCCGCTGTCGCCGATCACCTTCGTGGACAAGATCACGTCGCCGACGTTCCTGGCCTGTCAGTTCACCGACGAGCAGACCGGCGGCCACTGCCCCGCGCTGGCCGACCACTTCACCGGCACCCAGCACAAGTGGTTCACCTTCACCAACGGGTTGCACATCGACTCGCTCGACCCCGCCACGTTCACCAAGTGGTATGACTTCCTCGAGCTCTACGTCGCCCACCGCGCGCCGGACCTCCCGGCCGCGACCAAGGCCCTCGCGCCCACCGTCTTCCAGGCCGTGGCCGGCGTCGGCGGCCTCACGCTCCCGGCCGATCCCGTCCAGGGCCAGCCGACCTACCAGGCCGCGCTCAACGCCTTCAACAACGACCCGCGCGTGCGCATCCTGTTCGACAACGGCGCCGGCAACCCGGCGGCGCCGAACGCGCCCGGCGCCGGCTTCGAGCAGGGCTTCGCGTCCTTCCCGCTCCCCGGCACCCACGCGCAGACGTGGTCGTTCCCCGCCGCCACCAGCTTCCGGTGGTCCAAGACGTCCCGCCCGCCCACCGACTTCACCGGCAGCACCGGCGGCGGGACCAACGGCCTCTGGACCGCCACGCCGTCCTACCACTGGACCCAGCCGCCGCCCGGCAGCGTCGCCGCGTTCACCACCGACCCGCTGCCGCAGACGACGACCGCGGTCGGCGCCGGCTTCGTCAAGGCGGAGATCAAGACGACGGCCAGCGACGTCGACCTCCAGGCCACGGTCTCCGAGATCCGGCCCGACGGCCGCGAGACGTTCGTCCAGAACGGCTGGCTGCGGGCGTCCGACCGCAAGTTGGACAACAAGAAGAGCACGCCGCTGGCGCCCGTGCTGAGCCTGCGGGCCAAGGACGTCAGTCCGCTCCCCAGCAACATCTACACCAACGTGACCATCCCCCTGTACTACGAGGGCCACGCCTACCGCGCGGGCTCGCGCATCCGCGTCACGCTCGGCCCGCCCCGCGGCGACCAGCCGGTCTGGGCCTTCGCCGACACCGTGCCGAAGCGCGGGACCCCGACGGTCTTCGTGAAGGACACCGCCCTCGTCCTCCCCGTCGTCGACGGCATCGCGGTCCCGACCCCGCTGCCCGCCTGCCCCGCCCTGCGCGGCGAGCCGTGCCGCTGAGCGGCCGCTGAGGTTTCAACACCGGCCCCCTGGGCATCGGTGAGCCACGTCCGACCTGCGCGCGCCAGGGTCCACAACGGCGCGCGCGGCGGTTCCCTGCTCACATCCATCCCGGAGGTCCACACCGTGTCGCGAGCGATCCTCGCCGCGCTGGCCTGCGTCTGCGCGCTCGGCGCGCCGGCCGCATCCGCCAGTGCCGCCGCACCCGTCAAGAAGCCCAAGCCGCAGCCCGACTACTCGGCGCAGCTGCAGAAGGCCGTCACCGTCCAGGGCATGCTGCGCCACGAGCGCGCGCTGGCCAACATCGCCGAGCGCAACGGCGGCACGCGCGCGTCCGGCACGACCGGCTTCGCCAAGTCGCGCGACTACGTCGTCGGCCAGCTCCAGAACGCCGGCTACACGGTCACCGTCCAGCCGTTCGACTTCCCGTTCTTCCAGGAGACTCAGCCCTCGACGCTGGAGCGCACGGGCGACGGGGCCAAGACCTACACCCAGGGTCCCGACGGCGACTTCAACATCATGCAGTACTCCGGCAGCGGCGACGTCACCGCGCCGGTGACGCCGGTCGACGTCACGCTCCCGCCGCCGGCCGAGCCGGGCTCGACCTCCGGCTGCGAGGCCAGCGACTTCGCCGGCTTCCCGGCCGGCAACGTCGCGCTGATCCAGCGCGGCACCTGCACGTTCTCCGACAAGGTCGACAACGCGGTCGCCGCCGGCGCCTCCGCGGTCATCATCTTCAACGAGGGCCAGGAGGGCCGGACGGACTCCCAAGGCGGCACGCTCGGCACCCCGAAGGACGTCCCGGTCCTCTTCGCGTCGTTCGACGCCGGCAACGAGCTGGCCACCGCCGCGGCGGCGGGGCCGGTCACGCTTCACGTCGTCACGACCACCATCAACGAGACCCGCGAGACCTACAACGTGCTCGCCGACACCAAGAAGGGCGACGCGTCGAAGACCGTCGTCGTCGGCTCGCACCTCGATTCGGTCCTCGAGGGCCCGGGCATCAACGACGACGGGTCGGGCACCGCCCAGGACCTGGAGATCGCGCTGCAGCTGCCCAAGATCCTCAAGAAGCCGGTCAACAAGATCCGGTTCGCCTTCTGGGGCGCCGAGGAGTCCGGCCTGCTGGGCTCGACGCACTACGTCGAGGGCCTGACGCAGGAGCAGAAGGACGACATCATGGCCAACCTGAACTTCGACATGGTGGCCTCGCCCAACTACGCCCGGCTCATCTACGACGGGGACGGCTCCGACAACCCGGACACCGGCCCCGGCCCGGTCGGCAGCGACATCATCGAGAGCGTGCTCGCCGGCTACTGGGACGCCAAGGGCCTGGCCCACCAGTCGACGGCGTTCGACGGCCGCTCGGACTACGGACCGTTCATCGACGCCGGCATCCCGGCCGGCGGCACGTTCTCGGGCGCCGAGGAGATCAAGACCGCCGAGGAGGTCCAGAAGTACGGCGGCACGGCCGGCGAGGCGTACGACCACTGCTACCACCAGGCCTGCGACAACCTGCAGAACCTGAACCTGGAGGCGTTCGACGAGTTCTCCGACAACGCCGCCAACGCGGTCGTGACGCTGGCGCAGCGTCAGAACGACCTGACCGACAACACACCGCAGACGCTCGCCAAGCGCGCGCCCGCGGTCAAGGACTACAAGGGTCCGGACGCGATCCGCTGAGCGACCGGACGCGCTGATGCACGAGTCGGCATGGCGCGGGTAGATTCCCGCGCCATGTCCGACGATCAGCCCGCCGTCCTGACCGAGCGCCGCGACGGCGTCCTCGTCATCACCCTGAACCGCCCCGCGGTGCGCAACGCGGTCAACGCCGCCGTCGCGCAGGGGATCGCCGAGGCGCTCGACACGCTCGACGCCGACGCCGACCTCCAGCTCGGGATCCTCACCGGCGCGGGCGGGTACTTCTGCGCGGGGATGGACCTCGGCGCGTTCGTCCGCGGCGAGTCGCCCTGGTACGGCGACCGTGGCTTCGCCGGCATCGCCCAGCGCGGCGCGCGCAAGCCGCTGATCGCCGCGATCGAGGGCTTCGCGGTGGCCGGCGGCTTCGAGGTCGCGCTCGCGTGCGACCTGATCGTCGCCGCCGAGGGCGCCAAGCTCGGCATCCCGGAGGCCAAGCGCTCGCTGGTCGCCGCCGGCGGCGCGCTGCTGCACCTCCCCAAGCGGATGCCGTATCACGCGGTGATGGAGCTGGCGCTCACCGGCGACCCGTGGCCGGCCGAGCGCTTCCACGCGCTCGGCGTCGTCAACCGCCTCGCCCCGGCCGGCGGCGCGCTCGACGCGGCGCTGGAGCTGGCGGGCCAGATCGTGGCCAACGCACCGCTCGCGCTGGCGGCGTCGAAGGAGATCGTCCAGCAGCAGTTCGACTGGTCCTCCGACGAGCAGTGGGAGAAGCAGGCCGCGATCAGCGGGCCGGTGTTCGTGTCCGAGGACGCCAAGGAGGGCGCCTCGGCCTTCAAGGAGAAGCGCGCGCCCGTGTGGCAGGGCCGCTGAACGACTGCCGGTCGAGCGGGCTTTGGACCGCGAGTACGAGCGGGCGTGGACCGGCGGTGGGCACCATGGGCCCCATGTCCATGCGGCCACCGCAGATCGTCGCGTTCGGCGGCGGAGGGTTCTCGATGGAGTCGGGCAACCCGCTCCTCGACGACTACGTCCTCGCGGCGACCGGCGCCGAACGCCCGAAGGTCTGCTTCATCCCGACCGCGTCGGGCGACGCCGACCACTACGTCGTCCGCTTCTACCGGCGGTTCGCGCCGGTGGCCGACGCCAGCCACGTCTCGCTCTTCCGCCGGGACAAGGGCTCCGGCGCGGTCGAGGGCGACCTGGAGGCGCACCTGCTCCAGCAGGACCTCATCTACGTCGGCGGCGGCTCCGTGCTGAGCCTGCTCGGGACGTGGAGGGCGCACGGGTTGGACACCATCCTGAAGCGCGCCTGGCGCCGCGGCGTGATGCTCTGCGGGCTCAGCGCCGGCTCGCTGTGCTGGTTCAGCGAAGCGATCACCGCGTTCCACGGCCCGCCGGAGCCGGTGCGCGGCTTGGGGCTGCTGCCACACTCCAACTGCGTGCATTACGACGGCGAAGCCACGCGGGCCGAGGTCTTCAAGAGCATGATCGCCAGCGGCGAGATGCGGGAGGGCTACGCCGCGCAGGACGGCGCCGCGCTGCACTTCGAGGGGCGCGAGCTGCTGCGCGTCGTGTCGTCGCGCCCGCAGGCCCGGGCGTTCCGCGTGTCCACGGACGGCGAGCACGAGCTCGCGGTGAGCTATCTCGGCGAGCGCGCGGCGCTCGCGGTCGCGTGAGCGCTCCCGGTCGAGAACGCCCGCCCACGATCCTCGCCATGGGCGGCGGCGGCTTCACGTCGCCGTCCGGCGATCCCGCGCTCGACGAGCTCGTCCTGGACCTCGCCGGCCGCCGCGAGCCGCGCATCCTCTTCCTGCCGACCGCGTCGGGGGACCCGAACGAGCAGATCGCGGCGTTCCACTCCACCTACGGCAACCGCGCCGCGCTGGCGACGGTGCTGTCGCTCTTCCGCCGCTCCGGCGACGCGCGGACGCTGCGCGAGATCGTGCTCGCCCACGACGTCGTCTACGTCGGCGGCGGGTCGCTGCGCAACCTGCTCGCGATCTGGGTCGCGCACGGGCTGGACGTCGTCCTGCGCGAGGCGTGGGAGCGCGGGATCGTCCTGGCCGGCCTGAGCGCGGGCGCGATGTGCTGGTTCGAGGGCGGCGTCACCAAGTCGTTCGGGCCGCCGGAGGCCAACCCCGGGCTGGGCTTCCTGCCGGGGTCACTGAGCGTGCACGCCGACGGCGAGCCCGAGCGCCTGCCGGTCTGGCTGGAGGCCGTCCGGACCGGCGAGCTGGCCGGCGGCTGGGCGGCGGACGACGGCGTCGGCCTCGTCTTCTCGGGCACCGAGCTGACGCGCGTGGTGAGCGCGCGCCCCGGCACGGCGGCGGTGCGCGTGGACGCGGTCGGCGGCGAGCTCGTGCGGACGCGCCTGGAGCCGGAGCTGCTCGGCGCGGGACCGCTGGCGACGCGGCCGATGCCCGACGACATCCGTGAGTGGAGACGGCAGCGTCATGGCCGCTGATCCGGCACCAGCACCGACACGAACTGCAGCGCGAGGAGCGCGGGACACCGGGATACGCACCGGTCGCGCACCCGTCGCAGCGCAGGGACCCGTGACTCCAGCGGCAGCGGGGCGCCAGCCGGAAGTTCCGCCTGGACGGCGAACCCTGCACGGCGCGCCAGTTCCCGGGCGCTGTCGCGGGTGAAGAAGCGCAGGTGCGTGCGGTCGAAGAGGCCGTGGTCGGCGTAGTCGAAGCGCCCACGCAGCAGCGCGCGCCGCGCCGTCCAGTGCGCGATGTTGGGGACCGAGATGATGACCTTGCCTTGGTCGCCGTCCGCCAGCAGCGTGCGCAGCCAGGCCAGGACGGTCCACGGGTCGCGCAGGTGCTCCAGGACGTCGGCGCAGACGATCACGTCGGGCCGGACGCCCGCGAGCATCCGCTCGACCTCGGCGTGCGTGGACGGCGCTTCGAGATCCCCTACGACGACCGCGCGGCAGTGCCGCCGCGCCTGCTCGGCCGCGACCGGGTCGAACTCGACGCCGTCGACCGTGCAGCCGCGGCGCGCCAGCTCGGCGGCGAGGTAGCCCGTGGCACAGCCGGCGTCGAGGACGCGCGCGCCGTCCGGGACGTGCTCCAGGACCAGGCGGTGCGCGGCGCTCAGGCCGTGCTCGGCGACGAGCGTCGCGTAGGGGCCGGCGGTCGCGCTCACTCGCCGTTGACCGTCGCGATCAGCCGGCGCGCGCCGCCGCGGTCGCGCGCCTCGCACAGGTAGATCCCCTGCCACGTGCCGAGCGCGAGCCCGCCGTCGCTGATCGGCAGCGTCAGCGACGACCCCATCAGCGCGGCCTTGACGTGCGCGGGCATGTCGTCGGCGCCCTCCAACGTGTGGGTCCAGGCGAAGTCCTCGGGGACGAAGGCGTTGACCCAGGCCTCGAAGTCGCGCCGCACGTCCGGCGAGGCGTTCTCGCTCAGCGTCAGCCCGGCCGACGTGTGGAGGATCTGGAGGTGCAGCAGACCGACCCGTACATCTTGGATCTCCGGGACGCCCGCGACGACCTCGCGGGTGACGAGGTGGAAGCCCCGCGGCCGGGGCTCGAGCGTCAGCTCACGCTGGCTCCACATCGCCGACCTCCGGGCGGGTCACTCCGTGCTCGTAGGCGACGGCGTCCTCGATCTTGAAGTACATCTTGATCCCGTCGCCGCGCGGCCGGCGCTCCGCGGCGCCGAGCTTGCCCTCGTCCGGGTAGAGGACGACGTCCGGCTGGCCGTGCGTGGAGACGGCGAGGAAGCGCGCGTCCTGCTCGGTGTCGTTGACGATCTGGTGCGCGCCGTCGGCGCCGGCCGGGAAGCTGAGGACGTCGCCGCGGCGGACGCGCTCCCAGCCGTCGGGCGTGCGCAGGGCGAGGTCGCCTTCGAGCAGGACCAGGACCTCCTCCTCGGTGAGGTGGAAGTGGTACGGGTAGGCGGTCTGGCCGGCGGGCAGCAGCCAGAGGCTGACACCGACGCGCTCGGTCGCGAGCTGGTGGCCGACGCGCGCGCGGTGGGCGGTGAAGCCGCCGACGGCCTCGCGGCGCTCGTCGAAGACCGGGTCGTAGATGTTGGGGTTCTTGGGCATGCGGAGGCGACGCATGTTCACACGTCGTGCGGGATCCGTGCGACGCGGAGGTCGACCTTCCCGGCGCGCGTGAACGGCACGCCCTCGTCGAACAGCAGCTGGCGCTGGCGGTCGCCCTTGGCCAGCGAGCCGTCGGCGCGGACGACGCGCCACCACGGCACGTCGGCGTGGGTCGTGCGCAGGACGGTCCCGGTGAGGCGCGGCGCGCCCGGCGAGAGGTCGCCGTAGGTGCGCACGAAGCCCTCGGGGATGGCCGCGATGCGGTCCAGGATCGCCTGATGCGATGCTTGCGTCATGGTCCGCCGAGGAACGTATTCGATCGTCGCCCGCGATCCCGAGACCGGCGAGCTGGGCGCCGCCGTGCAGTCCCACTGGTTCTCGGTGGGGTCGATCGTGACGTGGGCGCGGCCGGGCGTCGGCGCGGTCTGCACGCAGTCGGTGGCCGAGCCGGCCTACGGCCCGCGGCTGCTGGAGGCGCTGGCCGGCGGCGCCACGCCGGCGGGCGCGCTGCGGCGGCTGCTGGAGGACGACGGCGCCGCGCGCTTCCGCCAGGTCGCCGTGATCGCGCCCGACGGCACGCCGGCGACCCACACCGGCGCGGGGTGCATCGCGTTCGCCGGCCACGCGGCGGGCGACGACTTCAGCGTCCAGGCCAACATGATGGCCTCGGAGGAGGTGTGGCCGGCGATGGCCGAGGCGTTCACCCGCACAACAGGTCCGCTGGCGCGCCGGATGCTCGCCGCGCTGCGGGCGGCCGAGGCGGCCGGCGGCGACGCGCGCGGCAAGCAGTCCTCGGCGCTGGTCGTGGTCCCGGCTACGGGCGAAGGCTGGGAGAAGACCGTCGACCTCCGGGTCGAGGACCATCCGGAGCCGCTCGACGAGCTGGAGCGCCTGCTCACGCTCCACGACGCCTACGCCTTGGCCACGCGCGGCGACGACCTGACGGGCGAGGGCCAGCACGCCGAGGCGGGCGAGGCCTACCGCGCCGCGGCCGCGCTCGCGCCCGACAACCACGAGCTGCTGTTCTGGGCCGGGCTGGCGGAGTTCGACCACGGCGACCGCGACCACGGCCTGGACCAGGTCCGCCGCGCGATCGCGATGCAGCCGGGCTGGCGCGCGTTGTTGTCGCGGTTGGAGCCGGAGATCGCGCCGGCCGCGGCGGGCGTGCTGGCCGCGCTGGACGACGAGCCGCAGGCCGCCGCTTAGCCGCGCGGCGCCGGCGCGGCGTAGCCGTCCGGCCCCTCGGGCAGCGCGAACGTGCCGGCCACAGCGTCGAGGTTGAGCGAGCCGTAGATGTGGGGGAACTCGTCGCCGACGTCGGTGGCGCGCTCCCACTTCAGCTCCGGCGCGATCAGGTCGACCTCCAGCTCCAGGAGCAGCAGGTCGCCGCTGCCGCGGAAGATCCGGTTCGCGGTGGCCGCGACCTGCTCCCACGTCGAGCAGTGGATGAACCCCTCCTCGGCCAGCGACGGCGTGACCAGCTCGCCGGCGGCCTGGGCGGCGGCCCAGCCTTCGTCGGTCGTGATGTGCAGGATCGTGTCGGGGGCGTGGCTCATGAGGAGCCGCCACGCTACCGGCTCACCTGCCGAGCAGCTCGCGCTCGACCGGCGAGTAGCCGCGGGCGCGGGGCGCCAGCGTCGCGTCGCCCAGCCGTGGGGCCAGCGCGGCGGCCTCGGCGGCGATGGCCTCGGTGGCCTCGGCGCCGAGGTCCTCGAGTAACCTGTAGGTGATCTCGCCGGAGTCCACGCGCGTCCAGCCGCCGACGATGCGGCCGTCGGCCCAGACGGTCGGGGAGACGTTGCCGTTGACGTCGAAGAGCTTCTCGGCGTGCGCGCCGAGGTAGAAGTCGCGGTGCTTCCAGCCCATCGGCGTCGCGTCCAGGGCGGGGAGCAGCGCGACCCAGGGTGCGACCGCGCCGACGGGCTCCAGATCCGACGCGAGCACCACGCCGTCCGCGCCGTCCTCCAGCGCGCACGCGACGACGTCGTCGCCGGCCAGCGCCGCCTTGGTCTGGGCACCCGTCCAGCCGGTCCACCACTGGAGGTCGCTCACCTGAGCCGGGCCGTATCCATATAACCAGCGGCGCGCCAGGGCGGCGCGCGCGCTCGCCGCGTCGACCGCCTCCAGTGGCCCGCCCGCCCAGGCGTCGAACGCCGCCCAGCGGAACTGCGTCGAAGTCCAGCTTCCCCGCGGCCGCGCGCGCACCGCCCGGCCCTGCAGGGCCAGCAGCAGCAGCACGCGGCTGGCGACCTTCTGGGGCGCGGTCCACTTGCCGCTGCCGACCACGACCTCCGTCGCCAGCAGCGGGTCCGCCGCGGCGACCTCGGTCGCCGTCGCCTCGCCGCGCTCCTCCAGGACCGCGAGCGCTGCCGCCTCAGCCTTCGCCAGCCACCGCTCCGGCTGCTTGCCGCCGACGCCGGCGGCCTCCAGGTACCCGACCATGCGCTTGCGCTCGCGCGCCTCCACGGCCAGCCCGGCCGCGGCATGGACGAGCGGCGCGACCTCGCGGTCGACGACGAACATCGTCCGCCGCATCCCCATCAGCCGCAGGAGCGTCCGCTCCTCGTACAGCGCGCGCTCGACCTCGCCGGCCAGGGCGGCGCGGTCGGCCAGCCGCGCCCACGACGCGACGACCACCGACGCCGGATCCGTCGAGTGGATCGCGACGACGCTCGCCGCGACCTCCTCGACCGACACCGCCCGCGCGTCGAGCGCCAGCCGATGGCGCGCCCCGATCCGGGCGCGCCGCTCGGCGGCGTCGAAGGAAGGACCTCTGGTCACGAGCTGCGCGAAGGAGCCCCTGGCGAGTTCGCGCAAGGCGAACGGGAGCCGGGCGAGCCGCTAGGCGAGACCGACTACCGTTCGCCCGGGGTCTTGATCGGGTACATGCTCACCGGCACCGACAGGTCGAGCGCGGTCCGCAGGATGCGGTTCTGCTCGGCCGTGTGCGCCGCCGGGTAGCCCTCGCCCGGGCTCGCGCGCTCCGGGCGCCCGATGTACCCGAACGCGAGGTGGCGCGGCAGCACCTGGAGCAGGCGCGGGCTCATGTGCGCGCGGGCGCCCATGTTGCGCGGCTCCTCCTGCACCCACACGACCTCCTTGAGGTTCGGGTAGGTGTTGATGAGCTCGAGGACCTGGCCCTCCGGGAAGGGGTACAGCAGCTCGATGCGGCCGATCGCCACGCCCTCGTTGTCGGCGCGGTTGGGGTGCGAGACCAGGTCGTAGTAGATCTTGCCGGTGCACAGCACCAGGCGCGTGACCTTCTCGATCGGCACGCGCGGCTCGCCCAGGACCGGGAAGAACCGCGACTCGGCGAGGTGCTCGATCCGGTTCGTGGCCTGCGGCAGGCGCAGCAGCGACTTCGGCGTGAAGATCACCAGCGGGCGCTGCTTCGTGATCCGTGCCTGGCGCCGCAGCAGGTGGAAGTACTGCGCCGGCGTCGTGAGGTTCGCGACGCGGATGTTGCCCTCCGCGGCCAGCTGCAGGAAGCGCTCGATGCGGGCCGAGGAGTGTTCGGGACCCGAGCCCTCGTAGCCGTGCGGGAGCAGCAGCGTCAGCCGCGACGTCTGGCCCCACTTGGCCAGGCCCGACGCGATGAACTGGTCGATGATGACCTGCGCGCCGTTGGCGAAGTCGCCGAACTGCGCCTCCCAGAGCACGAGCGTCTCCGGCGCCTCCGCCGAGTAGCCGTACTCGAAGCCCAGGCAGGCGATCTCGCTCAGCGGCGAGTTGTGCAGCTCCAGCGGCGCGAGCGCGCCCGGCAGCGACTGGATCGGGCAGACGGTCTGACCGGTCTTGGCGTCGTGCAGGACGAGGTGGCGCTGCGAGAACGTGCCGCGCTCGGCGTCCTGGCCCGTCAGGCGGATCGGCGTGCCCTCGGTGAGCAGCGACGCGTAGGCGAGCTGCTCGGCGTGGGCCCAGTCGATGCCGCCGTCGGCGCCCAGCGCCGCGCGCCGGCGCTCGAGCTGCTTGACGAGCTTGGGGTGGACCGTGAAGCCCTCGGGCGTCGTCAGGAGCTCCTCGTTGAGCACCTGCAGGCGGTCCGCGGCCACCGCGGTCGGCACGTCGGGCGACGGCGAGCGGTCGAGCTGGTACTCGCCGGTCTGCTGGGTGACGCCGCCGGCCGCGTCGGCCGCCTTGATCTTGGCCTTGAGGTCGGCGTGCAGGGTGCTCAAGCGGTCCCAGACCGCCTGGCGCTGGCCCTCGACGTCGTCCTGCGAGATGACCGCGTCGCGGACCAGGCGCTCGGACCACAGCTCGGCCGCGCGCTTGTGGCTCTTGATCTTGGCGTACATCTCGGGCTGCGTGTACGCGGGCTCGTCGGCCTCGTTGTGGCCGAAGCGGCGGTAGCCGATCAGGTCGATGACGACGTCGTGGCCGAACTCCTCGCGGTAGGCGAAGGCCAGGCGCACGGCGTGGATGCACGCCTGCACGTCGTCGGCGTTGACGTGGATGATCGGGACGTCGTAGCCCTTGGCGAGGTCCGACGCCCAGCGGGTGGAGCGCGCGTCCTCCGGGTCGGTGGTGAACCCGACCTGGTTGTTCTGGACGAGGTGCAGCGTGCCGCCGACCTTGTAGCCGTCCAGCGCCTGGAGGTTCAGCGACTCGGCGACGACGCCCTGGCCCGGGAACGCCGCGTCGCCGTGCAGGACGATCGGCATCGCCGCGTCGGTGTCGCGGTGGGCGTGCGGGCCCTGGCGGGTGGTCTGCGCGGCGCGCGCCGCGCCGATGACGACCGCGCCGACGAACTCCAGGTGCGAGGGGTTGCTCTCCAGGTTGACGAGGATCGACTCGCCGTTCGGGAGCTGGTAGCTGCCCTGCGCGCCGTGGTGGTACTTGACGTCGCCGGTGCCGCCCTGCGGGATCGTCGTGACGGCCTCGAGCGTCGAGGCGCCCTCGAACTCGGCGAAGATC
>DATDMD010000232.1:0-6447 GCA_036518975.1 Baekduia sp. | reverse complement strand
GACCGAGCAGTACCTGGTCAAGGAGGTCCAGGAGGTCTACAAGTCCCAGGGCGTGGACATCAACGACAAGCACATCGAGCTGATCGTCCGCCAGATGCTCAAGAAGGTCCGCGTCGACCAGAAGGGCGACACGAACTACCTGCCGGGCCAGTTCGTGGACCGCTACGACTTCGCGCGGGTCAACGCCGAGGTCAAGAAGAACAAGGGCGAGACGGCCGAGTACGAGGAGATCATCCTCGGGATCACGAAGGCGTCCCTGAACACGGACTCCTTCCTGTCGGCGGCCTCCTTCCAGGAGACCACGAAGGTGCTCACCGACGCCGCGCTCGAGGGCAAGAAGGACACCCTCAACGGGCTCAAGGAGAACGTGATCATCGGCAAGCTGATCCCGGCCGCGACGGGCCTGAAGCGCTACCGCCGCATCGAGATCGAGCCGTCCGAGCCGCTGCCGCGCGCGATGGACGAGGTCGGCCTGCTCGACCAGGACGAGATCGCCGCCGAGCTCGGTCTCGGCGACGGTGACGGCCTCGGCGGGTTCGGCGCCGGGTTCGACCAGGACCTCGCGCAGCTCGAGGACATCGGCGCCGGTGGCGACACCGGGTTCGCCGACGAGCTGGCCGAGCTGGACGTGCCGTCCGACACCGACGAGTAGCCGCTCCTCCGGGAGCGACGCAGCATCGCGAAGGGCGCCCCGCGGGGCGCCCTTCGTCGTTGTCGGGGCGGGCCTCCGGCGCGCGCTGTCCAAAGCTCCTCAACCCGGCGCGTCGCGTGCCGATCACCGGAGCCATGGGGTTGATGAGTCCGGTCGCCGTGTCCGACGGTCCGGGCCAGGGGACGACCCCAGCGACATGGCTGGCCGACGAGCTGGGGCGTGCGCGCCTGCTCGACATGAGCCCACGGGTCCGCGCGCTGCGCAACGTCACGTTCGTGCTGCAGCTGGCCGTGTTGCTGGGGAGCGCTCACTGGCTGGGGTGGTGGACGCCTGCTCCGATGGTGGCCGTCGCGGTGGTCTTCGCCGTCTGCGACCGCCGCATGTCGCGCGTGGCGCGGCCGGAGATCCCGTACGCGGTGGCCTGGGTCGGGACGATCACCGCGATCTCGGCCGGCGCGCTGCTCACCAACGGGCCCGAGGCACCGTGCGTCATGTGGTTCGGGCTGGCGGTGTCGTCGCTGCCCGGGCGCTTCACGACGCGCGGGATCGCGGCGGGCGTCGGGCTGACGCTCGTCCTGCTGGCGATCGTGACCGTCGGCTACGCGCCGGCGGAGGTCTGGCACCACCCGTCGATGGCGCTGTTCCCGGCGATGCTGATCGTCGGCGTCGCGCTGTTCGGCTGGGCGCACATGCACACCGAGGTCGCCCAGCGCGCCGAGGCGGTCATGGACCCGCTGACGCAGATGCTCAACCGCAAGGCGCTGGTGTCGCGCGCCGCGGAGCTCGCCCAGCAGACGCGGCTGACGCGCAAGCCGGTCGGCGTCGTCCTCGGCGACCTCGACCACTTCAAGAACGTCAACGACACCGCGGGCCACCAGGTCGGCGACGCGGTCCTGCGCGACGTCGCGTTCCGCTGGCGCCTGTCGCTGCGCGCCTACGAGATGGCCTACCGGCTGGGCGGCGAGGAGTTCCTGGTCCTGCTGCCGGGCGCGACGGCCGCCGAGGCCGAGGAGGTCGCCGAGCGGCTGCGCGCGTCGGTGGCGGCGGCGCCGGTCGCCGGGCAGGCCGTGACCATGAGCTTCGGCGTCGCGGCGTCGGCCGACGGCGAGCCGTTCGACTTCGACGCGCTCTACGCGCAGGCCGACCGCGCGCTGTACCGCGCCAAGCACGGCGGGCGCGACCGCGTCTGCGGCGGGCCGGATGAGCTGACCGCCGCGCTCGCGCCGGTCGAGGCTGCCGCATGACCCCGAACGCCGGCGTCGCCGTGGCGCTCGACCCGGCCGCCGACGACACATGGCTCGTCGACCACGCCGTCCGGGCGCGGCTGCACGAGGTCGACGGCCGGCCGCGCACCGCGCGCCAGATCGTCTTTGCGCTCGAGTTGGTGGTCCTGCTCATCTGCGTGCCGGACCTGGGCTGGTGGCCGGTCGCGGCGATGCCGCTCGTCGTCGGCGCGTTCCTGCTGGCCGACCGGCTCATGGGGCGCGTCGCGCACGCCGAGCTCGTCTACGCGGCGGCGTGGTCGTTCGCCCAGGTGGTGATCGCGGGGGCGGCCGCGCTGACCGGCGGCCCGGACTCGCCGTTGTTGATGTGGTTGGGGATCACGGTCGCCGCGGGCGTCGGGCGCTTCACGCCGCGCGCGCTGGCGGCCGCGGTGGCGCTGACGATCGGGCTGCTGCTCGCCGCGACGCTCGGCGTCGACGCCGGCCGGGTCCAGGACGCGCCGTACCTGCTCGCGTTCCCGGTCTCGCTGGTGGCGGGGATCGCGCTCGTCGGCAGCGCGCTGATGCGCTCCGAGGTCCAGCACCGCGCCGACGCGATCGTCGACCCGCTCACGCAGATGCTCAACCGCAAGGCGCTGGCGGCGCGCGGGCGTGAGCTGGCGCTCCAGTCCGAGGTCTCCGGCCGGCCGGTCGGGATCGTCCTCGGCGACCTCGACCACTTCAAGGCCATCAACGACGAGGAGGGCCACCAGGCCGGCGACGCGGTCCTGCGCGAGATCGCGTACCGGTGGCGCACGGCCTTGCGCGCCTACGACCTCGCCTACCGGCTGGGCGGCGAGGAGTTCGTCGTCCTGCTGCCGGGCGCGACGGTCGACGAGGCGCAGGGGCTGGCCGAGAAGCTGCGCGAGGTGGTCCGGACCGAGCCGATCGCCGGCCGTCAGGTGACGATGAGCTTCGGCGTCGCGGTGTCGGGGCCGGGCGGCTTCGACGTCGACACGCAGTACGGCCGCGCCGACGACGCGCTCTACGAGGCCAAGCGCCTCGGGCGCGACCGCGTCGTGCTCAGCCCCGCGACGTAGCGGCCACGGCCGTCGCGAAGGCCGCGAGGCGCGTCGCGGCGTCGTCGTCGAGGCCGGTCGCGGGCAGGGTGGGGACCAGGAGCGTCGGCGCGCCGGCGGCCTCGCGCTCGCGCGCCCAGGCCCAGCAGGCGTCGTTGAACGCGTCGTCGACCCAGGCCAGCGGGCGGTCGCCGGCGTGCGCGGCGATCGCGCCCAGCTTCCAGTGTGCGCGGGCGGACACCTCGGCGTGCGTGGCGCCGTCGAACGAGAGATGGGGCAGGCCGCTGGGCACCCCCAGGTGGACCGGCAGATGTTCGTCGGCCTTGTCCTCCCAGCCCGTGCACCACACCGTGTCGAAGCGCGTCGACAGCTCCAGCAGGTGCTCGGCGGCGCGGGTGGAAAGGAAGTGGGGGATGCCGTCGACGGCGGCGTAAACGCCGGCTGGACGGTTGTCCTCCCCAAAACCCCAGAGCGAGATCACGCCATCCACGTCGCAGAAGAGCAGCGGTTTTGCGCACATTTCCAGCCAGTTTGACATCTTCATACCATCCTTACGCGCGGGAGAACTGGGACCGCTACGCTTCGCGTGGACCGTTTGGGTCAAGCGGTTCGGAGGGTTTGCCGATGTCTGGGGCGAGAGATCGGTGGACCGGGGTCTTGATGACCCAGGTTCGCTTGACCCACGCCAAGATCGCCCCCACCACCACCACTTGATGACGATCCAACTCGGCATTCTCCTAGCGCTCGTCTGCGCCTTCGTCTCCAACCTCGGGTTCTTCTACAAGCATCGCGGTGCTTGCGAGTGCACGAAGGTCGACATCCGTCACCCCTTCCGCACGACGAAGAGCCTGTACTCCTCGAAGTGGTTCGCCATCGGCATGGCGATCGCGACGAGCGCGTGGGTCTTCCACGTGGCGGCGCTGGCCATGGCCCCGATCTCGGTGGTGCAGGTCGTGCTCGCGGGCGGTGTCGTGATGATCGGCGTGATGGCCCAGCGCCTCTTCGGCGTCGAGGTCGGCAACCGGCAGTGGTGGGGCCTCGCGCTCACCTGCCTGGGCCTGATCCTGCTGGCCGTGACGTTCCCGCACTCCAGCGACAGCGCGCACTCCACCTTCAACACGCCGGCGATGATCGCCTTCGAGGCCGGCCTGTTCGGCATCGGCGGCCTGCTCATCATGGGCCCGCGCGTGGGCGCTCCGGCCCACCACCACGGCGTCATGCTCGGCGCCGCCGCGGGCGTCCTCTTCGGCGTCTCCGACGTCGCGATCAAGGCCCTGACCGGGATCGCGGGCGACCACGGCGTCATGGGCCTCATGACGAGCCCGTGGCTGTTCGTGACGATCGGCGCGTCGGTCGCCGCGTTCTTCTCCTCGGCCCGCGGCCTGCAGGACGGCGACGCGGTCAGCGTGATCGCGATCACCGGCACCGCCGCGAACATCACCACGGTCGCGGCCGGGATCCTCGTCTTCGGCGACCCGCTGCCGGGCTCGACGTTCGGCATCGTGCTGCAGGGCCTCGCGTTCCTCCTCGTGATCGTCGCCTCGGCGATGACGCCGGCCCCCAAGGGCGTCGGCGCGGGCACGGGCGGTCGCGCGCTCGCCGCCGGCGCCGCGGCCTGAGCCCACGGCTCTCCTTTAGCGTGCGGGGCGGCATGAGCCGCCCCGTCGTCGTTCTGCTCGCGTGTCTCGCCGCCTTCGCTGTTGCCGGCTGCGGGGCCAAGGCGCTGCCGGTCCAGACGCTGCCCACCGGCCAGCTGACGCAGGGGCAGTACGAGGACGCGTTCGACAAGAGCGCGGTCGGCCTGGCGCCGAAGTACGGGGTCGGCAAGCCGCTGGACCCCGACGCGACGGCCGCCGCGCAGGCGGCGCACGTCGACGGCCTGCAGAAGCTCCTGCGGGAGTGGGCGAGCCGGCTGGAGGGTTTGCACCCACCCGCCGCCGCGGCGCCCGCTCAGGCCCGCTACGTCGCGGGCATCCGCTCGTTCGCGGTCGACCTCGACCGGGCGAAGGCCGCGCTGCGCGCCGGCGACGTGAAGGGCGCCAACCGGCTGCTGTCGACGGGCACGATCGTCTCGGCGCGGACCCGCGCCGACCTCGTCGCGGCCCGCCGCGCCTTCCACTCGCTCGGCTACTCCCTCGAGGACCTGGACAAGTCGCCCGTCACCACCGACTAGGATTCCGCGATGGCCGCTCAGGAGCTGTCGCCGCGCTACGACCGGATCGGTGAGGGCTACGCCCGCAAGCGCCACGAGGATCCGCGGATCGCCGCGCTGATCGCCGAGGCGCTCGGCGACGCGCGGACCGTCGTCAACGTCGGCGCCGGCACCGGCTCCTACGAGCCGCGCGACCGGCACGTGGTCGCGATCGAGCCCAGCGACGTCATGGCCGCGCAGCGCCCGGCGGAGCTCGCGCCGGCGATCCGGGGCACGGCGGGACGGCTGCCGCTGCGCGACGCGTCGGTGGACGCCGCGATGGCGCTCCTCACGGTGCACCACTGGGAGCACGAGCAGGAGCGCGGCGTCCGCGAGCTGCGCCGCGTCGCCCGCGGGCCCGTGATCCTGCTGACGATCGACCCGCGCGTGTCCGGCGCCATGTGGCTGATGGCCGACTACCTGCCGGAGCTCGCCGAGCTGGACCACGCCACCTTCCCGCCGCCCGAGACGCTGGCCGACTGGCTCGGCGCGTCGTCGATCCGGACCACGGTCATCGAGGTCCCGCGCGACACGCCCGACGGGATCCTGCTCTCGTTCTGGGCGCATCCCGAGCGGGTGCTGGACCCCGCGGCGCGCGCGGCGACGTCCGGGTTCGCGCGGATGCTGCCGGCGACCGTGGACCGCTGCGTCGCGGCCGTCGAGCGCGACCTGGCCTCCGGGGCCTGGGACGCGCGCCACGGCCACCTGCGGGACCTGGACGCGTACGACGCCGGCCTGCGCCTGGTGGTGGCGGACTAGTCAGGCCGAGGCGGCGGTCTCCGCCGCCGCCGCGGCGGGCTTCAACGACTCGGGCGTCGTCCGGAGCGTGACCGCCAGGCGGTTCCAGCTGTTGATGGCGATGATCTGCCACAGCAGGGCGCCGAGCTCGGCCTCGTCGAAGACGGCGGCCGCGGCGTCCCAGACGGCGCGCGGGGCGTGGCTCTCGGAGAGCAGCGTGACGGCCTCGGTCAGCGCCAGCGCGGCCTGCTCGCGGGCGTCGAAGACGTCGACCTCGTGCCAGACGGAGACGAGGTGCAGGGCCTTGGCGTCGACGCCGTCGGCCAGCGCCTCGTCGACATGCATGTCGATGCAGTACGCGCAGCCGTTGAGCTGGCTGGCGCGGACCTTGACGAGGTGGGAGATCCGGGCGTCGATCGGGCCCCGGTCGATCTCGGTCTGCAGGGCGACCATGCGCTTGTAGGGGCCGGGGAGGTCGATCGTCCGCGGGGTGGAGTCGTGCTGGGGGAGCGTGGTCATGGTCCCAACGTAGGACGCGACCGGTCCGGCCGGCAGGACCAGTTCGCGGTGGCTGGGGTGGACCGG
>DATDMD010000231.1:0-4241 GCA_036518975.1 Baekduia sp. | reverse complement strand
AGCCCGGGCACGGCCAGCAGCGCGCGCGCCACGTCCGCCAGGCCGGCGTCGCCGTCCAGCCCGGGCGCCGCGCCCGCCGCGGCGGCGTCGTGCGCCAGCCGCCGGACGTCGGCGCCGAAGGACGGGCGCGGGGCGCCGCGCGGCCGCGCCATCCCGCGCACGACCGCGGCGCTGAGGCGCAGGTCGCCGTCGCCGGTGCCGCCGCGGACCGCCGCGCGCAGCGTGCGCTGCACGAGCCCGAGCGCGCGGTCGCCGGGCGGCGGGTCCTCGCCGCCGACCGGCAGCGCGAGCGCCTCGGCCAGCAGCGGCCGGCTCTCCAGGGCGCTGTAGCCGGCGCGCAGCGCGGCGAGGTCGTCGACGCCGTCGCTGAACGGCCGGCTCGCGTTGATCCACAGGCAGACGATCTTGAACGTGGCGAGGACCATGTGATAGGCCAACGCGTCGCGGGGCACCGCGACGTCCATGCGCTCCTCGTAGCGGCGCACGAGCGCGTCGGGCTCCCACAGCCCGCAGGCCAGGCCGTTGGTGCGCAGCGGCGGCGACAGCGCCACGCCCAGGTCGTACAGGGGGTCGCCGAGCTCGGCGAGCTCCCAGTCGAGCACCGACGCGACGCGGTCGCCGCAGATGACGACGTTGCCGATCCGGTAGTCGCAGTGGGCCAGCCGCGGCGCGACGGGCTCGGGGCGGCGCGCCCGCAGCCACGCGTCGGCGTAGGCCAGCAGCTGGTCGTCGGCGAACGGCGCCGAGGCGCGCAGCACCGCGGCCCAGCGCCCGTGCTCGCGCTCGGCGTGCGCCGGCCCGTCCAGCGCCTGCCCGAGCGCCGGGGCGGCCAGCTCGGGCGCGACGCGGTGGATCGCGCACAGGTTCGCGAGGAAGTCCTCGGCCAGCGGGCCGCCGGCCGGGTGGCGCGCCAGGTACGCGCACCCCTTCGCGCTGAACGGGTCCGGCACGTCGCCCGGCACGTAGTCGGTGATGTAGCCCGGCCGGCCGAGCACCTCGGCCGGAAGCTCCCACAGCGCGCGCGGCGCGCGCACGTCGGTGGCCTCCAGCACGCACAGCAGCGCGTGCTGCTGGGCGACGCTCGTCATCCCCGCGAGCGGCCCGCCCTCCGGATGGAGGTGCAGGACGACGTTCATGACGCCGTCGCCGTCGTCGAGCGCGACCCGCACCGACGTGGCCGACCGGCCGCCGCCCAGCGGCGTGAACGAGGTCACCCGGCACGCGTGGCCGCGCCCGTTGAGGTGCTCCTCGAGCCGCCGTGCCGAGGCGTCGACCTCCATCAGCCCGTGATCGTCGGCCGGTACGTGTAGGACGCGCTGCGCGAGATCGCGAGCTCGAAGATCCCGGTGCCGGCCTCGGCGCCGACGCGGCACCCGCACAGCTTGTCGGTCAGCGCCAGCGACATGTCGCGCAGCACGACGCCGTCGCCGAGGACCATCCGCTCGTGCTCGACGTGCTGCTCGCCGCGGTCCTGGCCGTGCCAGCCGCCGTAGCCGGCGGGCGCCATGTAGACGCCGGGCGCGAGGCTCGCCCAGTCGACGTCGATCGCCTCGCCCGTCTCCAGCCGCACGCGCACGCGACCGTCGACGAACTCGCCGCGGTCGTCCACGCGAAGGTCGTGCTCGACCGCCGTGATCCGCTCGGGCGCACCGCCGCCCTCGGGCATCACCGCGCCGTCGACGTGGACGGGCCGGCCGTCGCGACCCTCGTTGTAGAGGACGGCGATGCAGCGGTCAGGCAGCTGCGCGCCGCCCCACAGATGCAGCCCGAGCCGCTCCTGCGTGCGCCGCACGCCCCAGGAGCGATCGCGCATCCCCCACCATCCGGAGACGTCGTGGATCACGCCGTCGATCCGCAGCTCGCCCTCGTAGCGGCCGGGCTGGAAGTAGTGCGAGAAGTCGGTCGGCGGCCCGTCGGCGTGCGCGACCGCGATCGGCTCGACGACGTACGCGTCCGCGCGCGCGGTGTAAACGACGTCGAGCGAGAAGCCTTCGACGCCGCCGTTGACGACCAGCCGCCAGCGGCGCAGCGGCTCGAGGACGTCCCACGTCAGCGGCCCGATCGCCGTGGGCGACTCGCCCGGCCCGACGCGGCGCGCGAAGCGCAGGTTGCGCTGCTCGCCGTCGACCACCAGGCACGCGTAGCCGTCCATGACGCCGGCGTTGGCATAGCGGCCGGCGCCCAGCACGAGCGACGGTCCCGGCCCCGGAGGATGCAGGTTGAAGTAGAACCGGTCGAACCAGCTCGGCGACGCCGCGGCGACCTGCGCGAATGGCCGCGCCAGCTGGTGCAGGAGCAGGTCGTCCGCCCCGCTCAGCGCCGCCGGGGCGGTCGTCTCAGACGTCAAAGGCCAGGTGCAGCGCGCCGGGGCCCCAGAGGGCACCGGTCGCCACCATCGTGACGGGCTCGGTGATGCGCGGGCGCTTCAGCGTCCGGGTCAGCACCTCGATCGCGACCTCCATGTCGGAGCGCGCCATGTGCTGGCCGAGGCACTTGTGCAGGCCCCAGCCGAACGGCATCCGCGCCTTGACCTCGCGGGCGAGGTCGAAGCGGTCCGGGTCCTCGAACTTGTCGGGGTCGCGGGTGGTGCCCATCGGGTTCCAGCGCACGATCGTCCCGACCGGCAGCTCGACGCCGTCGAGCACGACGCCCTCCTCGGCGATCACGCGGGTGATGCCGAGGATGACCGGGTAGTAGCGCATGCCCTCCTCGACGGCGGCCGGCACGAGCGACGGGTCGGCGGCGACGGCGTCCCACGTCCCGCTCTCGATCAGCGCGCGCACGATCGAGACGGTCTGGTTGCGCGTGGTGAAGTGCGCGGCCTGCAGCAGCGTCACCAGGCTCCACACGATCTCGCGCGTGGTCATGACGCCGGTCCGCTCGTACTCGACGAGCTCGTCGATGAAGTCGCCGCGCTTGTCGTCCTTGCGGCGCTCGATCAGGGCGGCGGTGTAGTCCGACAGCGACTGCAGCGCGGCCTCGATGCGCGGCACGACCGGCTCGAGCGGGAACGAGTTGATGAGCGCGAAGTCGAGCGTCACGCGCTCGAAGATCGGCACGTCCTCGACGGGCACGCCGAGCGCGCGGCAGAGGATCTCGACCGGGTAGCTGTGGGAGAAGTCGCCGACGAGGTCGCACTCGCCCTGCTCGACCCAGCGGCCCCTGAGCTTTTTGGCCGCGTCGTTGTACATGTCGCGCTGGCGCTCGACGGCGCCCGCGGCCAGCGGCGGCGTGAGCAGGCGCCGGTGAATGCGGTGGCGCTCGCCCTGCAGCGCCGTCATCTTGCCGTTGGACAGGTACTCGACCAGCAGCGGGCCGGCGCCCATCGACTTGAAGTGCCCGGCGTCCGGGCTGGCGATCCGCTTGTCGGACAGCAGGACGCGGCCCGCGTCGTAGGACATCGTCTCGATGCCCTGGCGCGTGCGCATCAGGCGCCCGCCGCGCGGGTCGGCCTCGCGCACGCGGCGCACGCACTCGAACGGCTGCTGGATGTACTCGTCGGTCGACGTGTCGAGGTACGGGAGCTCGACCTGGTCCAGCGGGACAGCTTCGGCGGTGGTCGTCACCACCCATACGCTATGCCCTGCGACGAACACTGTCAACACATGTGATGACGGACGTCCTCGGCGACGCGCACCCGCTCGATCGGCGGGCGCCCCGCGGTCGCGTACCACGGACGCTCCATGAGCCGCGCGTACCAGGCCGTCTCCATGCTGGCGGCGACGCCTGGGCTGCGCAAGGCCTCGCGGTCGGCGAGGTCGTGCACGGCCAGCCGCGTCCACGGCGGGCCCGCGAGCGGCTCGAGCCCCCAGCGGCGGATGCGCCGCCACGCCGGCTCGGCCAGCAGCAGCGGGCTGTGCTCCTGCTCGTAGTGGCGGTCGAGCTCGTCGCGCTGCGCGGCGTCGGGCGGCGCGAAGGGGACGACCATCACCGCGCCCGCCGACGTGGCCGGCGCGGACGGCGCGCCGCGGTCCGACAGCGGGACCGCGCGGTAGGCGCCGGTGGCCGCCTCGTCGTCGCCGAGCCCGAGCCGCGCCGCCCACGCCGCGCGCTCGCGCTCCGGCGCGAGGGGATCGCCGTCGGCCCGCAGGATCCACAGCTCGGCCCGCTCGCGCCGGACCGGCCCGAGCGCCACCTCGGCGCCGGCGAGGTCCGCCGCGCCGACCGCGGCGCGGACCGCCGGCAGCGCGTCGCGGGAGAACGTCGCGTAGACGACGCCGAGCGACATCTAGGCGCCCAGC
>DATDMD010000230.1:0-2947 GCA_036518975.1 Baekduia sp. | reverse complement strand
AGCTCGCGGTCAGCAGGATGGCCGAGCGCGACCGAGCGCCCCTGCACCGCCGCTCGCCCGTCGCCCGTGGCGACCATGTCGGCCACCACCCGCGGGCGCGCGCCGGCGGCCACCGGCGCGTCCAGCTCCAAGCCGGCGACGAGGTCACGCGCCGCGCGCCGCACGCCGCCCTCCAGCCGCTGAAGCGCCTCGTCGCCCAATGGGCCCTACTTGCCGCCGATGTGGATCCGGCGCTCGGCGACCGCGACGTTGCCGGCGCGGTCGGTCGCGCTGACGCGCACCGTGAACGCACCCTTGTGGCCGTAGCTGTGGCTCGCCTTGCGGGCCTGCTCGAAGCCGCTGCCGTCCCCCCAGTCGATCCGCACGTACTTGATGCCGGACGCGTTGCCGCTGGGCGGGATCACGTCGGCAGGCTTCGCGCTGATGCTCGCCACGCGCTGCTTGCGCTTGACCGAGAACGAGACCGTCGGCGCGACCGTGTCGACCTTCAGCGGCTTGACGAGGGTGGTGACGCTCTGGCCGCGCCGATCGGTGGCCGTGACGCGCCAGGTATGGAGCCCCTCCGACAGCGCGCCGACCGGCAGCGTCGCCTTCGTGGTCTGCGTCTGGGCGACGGACTTGCCGTCCACCAGCACGGTGTAGGTCAACGGGCCCCACAGGTCCAGCGCCGTCCCCCACGCCAGCGGGTTCTTGATGACGTTGCGCCAGATCTTCGAGCTGGTGCTGATCCGGAACGCGCCCGGCAGCCGGTCGTACTCGGCCACCACGAGGCGGCGGGCGTCGCCGCTGCCCTGGACGAAGGCGAACGCGAAGTCGCCCGTGCGGTCCCCCGCGACGTCGAAGCCCGCGGCGGGGTCGACAGGACCGAGGTCCGGGTTGGTCAGGGCCGTGTCGGGCCCGGGGCCGGGGATGATGCGCGAGTCGGATTTGTCGTCGTAGAAGACGCCGTGGACCGTGCCGTCGCCGGCGCTGACCCAGCCGACGACGCGGTCGGTGGTCTCGGCCACCGCGCCGACGGGCTGTGCCGGAACGCCGGAGCCGCCGAGCACGCGCGCCGGGTTCAGGACGTCGTCCTTCAGCACGCCGGCGATCGCCGAGCCGCCCGTCGTCCCGACCGTCGCCACGCCCTGGCCCTTGCCGTTGAGGTCGACCGCCGGTGCCTGAACCCCCTGGCCGCCCCAGCCGAGGCCATCGAAGGCCACCGGCGGATCGGCCCGCGAGCCGCGCAGCCGGACGCCGATCGCCCGCGGCTTGGGGGCGCCGCCGTCGGTGAACTGCTGGCGAAACGCCACCCACGCGAAGGACGAGTCGTCCTCGATGTCGACGGCGGGGGCATCGGCGGCGCCGCCTGGATGACCGTCCAGGTCGGGCAGCGTCAGATCCTGCACGACGCTCGACGGGTTGGTGCCGAACATGCGCCGCGCGAAGACGTGGCCGCCCTCGCCCCAGACCGCGACGCCGGTGCCGTCGGCCGCGATCGCCACGCGTGAGCGGTTGCTGCCGTCGCCGGCGACGGCCGCGGGGTTGGCGTCCAGCGGCGCCGAGAGCCCGGCGAAGGTCGTCGCCGTGCGATCCATCCGGGCGCCCAGCACGTCGCCGTTGACGGTGTAGGTCGCATACGCCGCGCCGTTGAACGACATGTCGACCGACGGGTCGGCCGCGCCACTGGCCAGCAGCTGCGGGGCGCCCCAGGCCGGGGCGCCCGCCTGGCGCACGACCGCAAAGGAGGAGCCTCCGGCGATGAACACGACCGCCAGGCGGCCGCCATCAGACGCCGCGACGGCGGGCGTCGAGGCCGCTGCGTCAAGGCCGACGTCGACGCGCTCGGGCGCCTGCCAGACGCCGTCGGCCAACCGCGAGACGAAGATGTGGTCCAGACCGCCGTCGCGACGAACGTAGGCGACGGCGCCGGTTCCGTCGCGCGCGATGTCGACATCGCCGACCGAGCGGATGTCCGCGCTGGGACCGTCGACCGGCTCACCGGCGAAGAACGCCGCGTCGGCGGCACCGGGAACGGCGGCCAAGGCAGCGATGGTCGTGACGATGAAAGCCAGGCGGCGGCGCATGGGCGGCGAAGCTGCTCCTCGGAGGGGACGAAGTCGGACTGCGGCGATCGTTTCGGGGAAACCGCTGCAGCCGTGGAAGTTACGGTGCGCGCCCGACGGTCGTCGGCTCGGCGTCAGCCGGGGACGATGCCCTCGGCGCGCGCCTCGTCGGCGAACGCCGCCGCCGCGGCCTCCTGCGCGGCGCCGTCCCAGCCGCGCTCGGGCGCCATGGCAGCAGCGACCCGGCGTGCAACCTCGCCATCCGGGGCCGCCACATCACGGGCCGCGACGAGGCCCAGCCGGGTCCGGCGCAGCAGGACATCCCCGACCGTCCGCGCCTGCTCGCGACGGGCCGCGTGGACGACCTCGGCCAGCAGGTCGGGCCGGCCCTCGACGACCGGCTGGGCCAGCTCGCCACGCTCGGCGGCGACCGCCAAGACGTCGTGGGCGGCGTGGCCGTAGCGCGCAGCAAGGGGCGCATAGGCATCCTCGCGTACGCCCTCGACCCGCGGCAGCTCGCTCGCCTCGATCGCCTGGCCGAGCGGGATCTCGTGCGTGCGGCAGGGCGCGTCGCGCGCCTCGCGCTCGACGAGGCGGTCGACGGCCATCTTGGCCATCCGCCGCCACGTCGTCAGCTTGCCGCCGGTGATCGTGACCATCCCCGACGAGGTCTCATACAGCTCGGCCTTGCGCGAGATGTCCACCGACTTGCCCGCGTCGGCGGAGCTGATCAGCGGCCGGACGCCGGCGAAGGCGCCCGTGATGTCGGACGCCGTCAGCTCGGTCGCGAAGAACCCGTTGACGGCCTCGAGCAGGTACTCGACGTCGTCGTCGGCGGGCCGAACGTGGTCGAGGTCGGTCGCGTCGTAGTCGGTGTCGGTCGTGCCGACCAGCGAGCCGCC
>DATDMD010000229.1:0-14248 GCA_036518975.1 Baekduia sp. | reverse complement strand
AAGGTCATCACGCCGCAGACGGGCGGCGTGGGCGGGTTGTTCAAGAAGAACAACATCGAGCTCATCTCCGGTGAGGCGTCGCTGACGGCCGACGGCTCCGTCAAGGTCGGCGACACGACCTACACCGCCAACAAGGCGGTGGTGTTGGCGACCGGCAGCGTCAAGCGCGCGCTGCCCGGCCTGGACTACGGCGCCAACGTGATCGGCACCGAAGAGGCGTGGGCGCTGACCGAGCTGCCCAAGACGATGGCCGTCATCGGCGCCGGCGCGTCGGGCACCGAGATCGCCAGCGCCTACCAGCGCCTCGGCTCCCAGGTCACCCTCTACGAGGGCCTGGACCGCGTGCTGCCCACCGAGGACGCCGACATCTCCAAGGCCGCGCTGCGCGGGTTCAAGAAGCAGGGCATCGAGGTCAAGACCTCGACCTTCTTCGACCCCGCCGACACCCCCAACTACGACTGGGTGATCATCGCCGCCGGCCGCGGCCCCGACGTCGCCGCGCTGGGCCTGGACGTCGCCGGCATCGAGCTGACCGAGCACGGCCTGATCAAGGTCGACCACACGCTGAAGACGTCCAAGGCCAAGGTGTACGCCATCGGCGACCTCGTCCCCGGCCCCGCCCTGGCCCACAAGGCCTCCGATGAGGGGATCATCGCCGTCGAGGACGCCTCCGGCCTGCAGACGCACCCGATCGCCTACCTCGACATCCCCCGCGCGACCTTCTGCACCCCCAACGTCGGCAGCTTCGGATTGACCGAGCAGGAGGCGCGCGACCACGGCTACGACGTGACCATCGGCAAGGTCCAGTACGGCGCCGTCGGCGCCGGCACCGTCTACGGCGACCGCACCGGGATCATCAAGATCATCGGCGACAAGAAGTACGGCGAGATGCTCGGCGCCCACATCGTCGGCACCCGCGCCACCGAGCTCATCCAAGAGCTCGTCAACGTCAAGCTCGTCGAAGGCGGCTACCCCGAGGTCGCCCGCATCATCCACGGCCACCCCACCCTCTCCGAAGGCGTCATGGAAGCCGCCCGCGCCGCCGACGGCTGGCTCATCCACGGCTGACCGACCCAACCCGATGGGCATCGAGGTCACGCACCACGGCGGCGGCGCGGAGAGCGCGGAGCCGCCTGCGCGCGGGGCCTTCTACTTCGACTTCGCCTCGCCCGAGGCCTACCTCGCGGCCGAGCGCGTGCTCCAGACGCTGCCGTTCGCCGCCGAGTGGACCCCGATCCGCGCGCCGCGCGCCTGGGACGACGGCTTCCGCTGCGCCGAGGAGCGCGCGATCGCCCAGGGCGAGGTCGAGCGCCGCGCCGCCGCGCGCCTGCTGCAGGGCGTCCGCTGGCCGCCCGACGGCTTCTCGTCGGAGGCCGCGCTGCGCGCCGCGACCTACGCCAAGCAGATCGGCCGCGTCGTCGCGTTCTCGCTCGCCGCGTTCCGCCAGGCCTACGCCGGCGGCCACGACCTGAGCGACACCGACGTCGTCCTCATCGCCGCGTCGGCGTGCGAGATGCACCCGCGCGCGGTCCTGCAGGCGCTGGAGCGCGACGCGGTGGTGCGCGCGCTGGACGACGCCACCGCCGAGGCCGTCGCGCGCGGCATCGTCGCGGTCCCGACCGTGTGGACGCCCGACGGCGCGCTGCTGGAAGGGGACGCGTCGCTCGACTCCGTGGGTACGACCGCACCGTGAAGGCCCGGGCACGCTACGCGGTGATCGTCGATCGCGACTCGATCGAGGTGGTGGACTTGGATCAGGGCGAGGGCATCCTCTTCTGGGACTGCACGCCGCGCCAGCGCCGGCGCATGCACGAGGCGCTGATCCGCGACCTCGACCGCCTCAGCCCGCAGGACTTCCTGTACGAGTGGGCCGTGGCCGAGCCCGTGCAGTTCGACTGAGCCGCGCCGCGCTCAGATCAGCGGCGGCACATCCCGCGTGATCGGGATCTCGAGCACCGTGGGCCCGTCCTTGGTCCACGCCTCCGCCGCCGCGCGCTTGATCGCGCCCAGGTCGTCGAGGCGCGCGGCGTCGCAGCCGTAGCCCTTGGCGATCGAGACGCAGTCCAGTCCGGGCAGGTCCAGACCCGGAACGCCCGGCGTCTCCTCTGCCGCCGCGAACGCCTTCAGGATGGCGTACTCCTCATTGCGCAGGACCACGATCAGGATCGGGAGACGCAACTGCGCCGCGCTCCAGATCGACTGGACCGAGTACTGGAACGAGCCGTCGCCCATGATCACGACGACCGGCCGGTCGCGGCCGGAGTCGCGCTCGGCCAGCGCGATGCCCACCGAGGCCGGCAGGTCCCAGCCGAGGCCGCCGCTGCCCATCGTGTAGAAGGTGTCGGGCTCGGTGATCGGCCACGCCGCGTGGAGGTCGGCGACGTTGGAGGGGCTCTCCTCGACCAGGACCGCATGCGCCGGCCGGACCTCGTTCAGCGCGGTGAACACCTGCGCGGGGGTCAACCGGCCGTCCCCGGCAGCGCTCCCGCCGGCAAGCGCGGGGCGCGAGGGCGCCTGGTGCGGCCGCTCGCTCACCGGCGAGGCGTCACCCGCGACCAGGTCGTGGAGCCCGGCGAGCGCCAGCGCGGCGTCGCCGACGAGGCTGTCGCCGACCGGTGCGCGGGCGCTCTCGGCGGGATCGTCGGAGACGTGGAGGAGCCGGAGGCCCGGCGGCACGTACGGGCCGGGCATCCAGGGGTAGTAGCGGAACACCGGGGCGCCGACGACCAGCGCGAGGTCGTGGCCTTCCAGCCGCTCGCTGAGCGGGCCGATCGCGAACGGCAACCACCCGCGGTGGAGCGGGTGGTCCTCCGGGAACGGCGCGCGCTCGGACGCCGGCGCGGTCCAGACGGGGGCGCCCAGCGTCTCGGCGAGCGCGACCGCCGCGTCCCATCCCTGCCCGCGGTCGACGCCCGCCCCGTAGATCAGGACCGGCGCGGACGCCTGGCGGATGGCCTCGGCGAACTCCCGCAGCCGCGCGGGGTCGGGCGCGACGCGGGTGGCGACGGTCCGCACGACGGCGGGGCTCGCGCAGGGCTTGTCCCAGTCGTCGAGCGGCAGCGACAGGAACACCGGCCACGCGGGCGGCTGCAGCGCGGTCGCGATGGCCCGCATGAACGAGGCCGGCACGTCCTCGGCGCGTACCGGCTCGTAGGCCCACTTGACCCACGGGCGCGGCATCACGGTCGCCTCGACGTTGGTCAGGAACGGCTCGAGCAGCAGCATCTCGCGCGTCTGCTGGCCCGCCGTGACGATCAGCGGCGTCTTGTTCTGGAACGCCGTCATCACGTTCCCCATGGCGTTGCCCAGACCGGCGCTGGTGTGGACGTTGACGAGCGCCGGGCCGCGCATCGCCTGCGCGAAGCCGTCCGCCATGGCGATCACCGAGGCCTCCTGGAGGCCCAGCACATAGCGGAAGTCGGACGGGAAGTCCTTCAGGAACGTCTCCTCCGTGGAGCCGACGTTGCCGAAGATCGTCGTCATCCCGTGGGCGCGGAGCAGGTCGAAGGTCACGTCTCGGACGGTCATCGCCGACACGATGGACGCGCGCCGCGCGACCACCGAGCGCGCCGCGCCGAAGAAGGAGCGACCAGGCCATCGCCCTTACCGGCGGTCGAGCACGAGCCGCCGCAGGTGCGACAGCGCCGCTGGGCGCCGGGCGTCGTCCTCGGGCAGCGCGGCCAGCAGCCGGCGGCAGGCCTCGAGGTCGTCGCGCCCGGCGGCCGAGTGGATCCAGCGGTGCAGCAGCTCGGGGTCGCCCGCGCGCAGGACGGCCTGGCGGACGCGGTGGTCGAGCGCCTCGCGCGCCTCGACGACCAGCGGGACCTCGGACCGCGGCAGCAGCGGGCCGGGATACGCGTCGAGCGCGGCGGCCAGCGCGCCGGCGGCCAGGCAGTCCTCGACCGCGAGGAAGTCCGCGCGCGGCGCGACGTCCAGGCGGTAGGGCTCGGCGAGCAGCCGGCGCCCGAGGATCCGCCGCAGCCGCGACAGCTCGGCGCGCGCGGTGACCGGCTTGCCGAAGTCGCCGTGCGTGGCGATCGCGACCTCCTCGGCGCTCAGGCCCTCGGGCCGCAGCGCCAGCAGCACCAGCAGCTCGGAGTGCCGGCGCGAGAGCGTGACCGGCTGATCGCCGCCGGCGCCGACCTCGGCGCGGTCGCGGCCCAGCGCCCGGACCGCCAGCCCCGGCCGGGGTCGGACCAGCGGGAACGTGCCGCGCGCCGCCGCGCCGGCCTGCGCCGCGTGCGCGCCGGCCAGCGTCTCGCGCAGCAGCAGGCCCTCGACCATCCGCGCCGCGGCGGTCACGAGCGCGAGCGAGTGCGGGTGCGCGGTCTGCAGCGGCCCGGACAGGTCGAGCACGCCGATGACCTCACCGGTGAGCGGATCGTGCAGCGGCGCGGCCGAGCACGTCCAGCCGTGGACCGACGTCGCGAAGTGCTCGGCGCTGAAGACCTGGAGGCCGTGGTCGAGCGCGAGCGCGGTGCCCATCGCGTTGGTGCCGGCGGCGGCCTCGCTCCAGCGCGCCCCGCGCATCAGGTGCACCGACTTGGCCTGCTCGATCATGCCGTCGTCGCCGTCGATCCACAGGAGCGTGCCGTCGGCGTCGCACACCAGCAGGACCTGCTCGCCCTCGGCGCGGACGTCGTCCAGCAGCGAGCGCAGGACGACCTCGGCGCGCGCGAGCGGCGAGCGCCCCCAGCGCTCCGACGCCTCGTCGCCCGCGAAGGCGAGCGGGGCGAGCCCGCGCTCGGAGTCCACGCCGGCCGCCTCGCAGCGGCGCCAGGAGTCCACGATCACGCCGCGCAGGTCCGGCGGGGGCGGCGCGCCGCCCAGCACCGCGTCATGCGCCCGCGCCAAGCGCAGCGCGCTCCGGCGCCGATCGCCCGTCGAGGGGATCGCGACCCAGGAATTCATCCTCTCCACGTCGTTTCTACGCCCCACGCAACCGAGTTGCAACCCCCCGCGGCGTACGTTCACGACAACCCGTCAAAAGACGTGAGGAGGAGACATGGCGCTCGACGCCACGATCGACCAGCAGGCCCGCGACTTCGTCACCCGCGAGCATCACATGCTCATCGGAGGAGATTGGGTCCCGGCGGCGTCCGGCCAGACCTTCGAGACCTATGACCCGGCCACCGGCGACGTGCTCGCCAGCGTGCCGCGCGGCAGCTCCGAGGACATCGACCGCGCCGTGAAGACCGCGCGCGCGGCGTTCGACCCCGACGGCCCCTGGCGCCGGATGTCGCCGTCCGAGCGCGGGCGCGCGATCCACCGCCTCGGCGACCTCATCCTCGAGCACGGCGACGAGCTCGCCACGCTGGAGACGCTGGACAACGGCAAGCCGCTGGCGATCGCCAGGGCCGCCGACGTGCCGCTGGCCGCCGACCTGTTCCACTACATGTCGGGCTGGACCACCAAGAGCGGCGGCTCGACCCTGCAGATCTCGGTGCCCTACATGCCGGGCGCGGAGTGGCACGCCTACACCCTGCACGAGCCCGTCGGCGTGGTCGGCCAGATCATCCCGTGGAACTTCCCGCTGCTGATGGCCGCGTGGAAGCTCGGGCCCGCGCTGGCGAGCGGGTGCACGATCATCCTCAAGCCCGCGGAGCAGACGCCGCTGAGCGCGCTGCGCCTCGGCGAGCTGTGCCTCGAGGCCGGCATCCCGCCCGGCGTCGTCAACGTCGTGACCGGCTTCGGCGAGGAGACCGGCGCGCCGCTGGCCGCCCATCCGGACGTCGACAAGGTCGCGTTCACCGGCTCGACCGAGGTCGGCCGGCTGATCCTGCAGGCCGCGGCCGGCAACCTCAAGAAGGTGTCGCTGGAGCTCGGCGGCAAGTCGCCGAACGTCGTGTACGCCGACGCGGACCTCGAGACCGCGATCCCCGGCGCGGCGAACGCGATCTTCTTCAACCACGGCCAGTGCTGCGCGGCCGGCTCGCGGCTGTTCGTCGAGCAGTCGATCTACGACGACGTCGTCACCGGCGTCGCCGAGCACGCGAAGTCGATCCAGGTCGGACCCGGGCTCGACCCGGCGACGCAGATGGGCCCGCTGGTCTCCCAGGAGCAGATGGACCGCGTGTGCGGCTTCCTGGAGTCCGGCGTGACCGAAGGCGCGGAGACCGTCGCCGGCGGCAAGCGCCACGGCGACCGCGGCTACTTCGTCGAGCCGACCGTGCTCGCGGGGACCAACCCGCAGATGAAGGTCGAGGCCGAGGAGATCTTCGGCCCGGTCGTCACCGTGCGGCCGTTCGAGCAGGGCGGCCTGCCGCCGGACGCCAACCAGACCAACTACGGGCTGGCGGCCGGCGTGTGGACCTCCGACCTGTCCAAGGCGCACCGCACCGCCAAGACGCTGCGGGCCGGCACGGTGTGGGTCAACTGCTACAACGTGTTCGACGCCGCGCTGCCGTTCGGCGGCTACAAGGAGTCCGGCTGGGGCCGCGAGATGGGCGCCGAGGCTCTGGAGCTCTACACCGAGGTGAAGTCGGTCGTCACCCTCCTCTGACCCTGCCCCGTCGGGCATCGCGGCCGGGGGCAAGTAGTCTCGGCCGCGATGCCCGACCTTCCCCTGGGAGACGTGGCCTCCGCGCGCGAGCGGTGGGGCGCCATGCTCCTCCTGCGCCGGTTCGAGGAGCGCTGTGCCGCGCTGTACGCGGAGGGGATGATCGCGGGGTTCCTGCACCGCGTCGCGGGCGAGGAGGCGGTCGTCGCGGGCGCGGCGGCCGCGCTGGGCGACGACGACGCGGTGCTCACGACGTTCCGCGCCGTGCCGTGGGTCCTGGCGCGGGGTGGCTCGCCCGACCGCGTGCTGGCCGAGCTGCTCGGACGGGTCGACGGCGTGGCCGGCGGCCGCCTCGGGGCGACCGGCGTGCGCGACGTCGATGTTGGGGTCCTTGGCGGCTTCGGCATCCCGGGCGGCCACGCGCCCGTCGCGGCCGGCGTCGCGCTGAGCGGGCGCCTCGCGCTGTGCCAGATGACCGCGGGCGCGACCGCGCAGGGCGTGGTGAGCGAGACGCTGGCGCTGGCGGCGACGTGGGAGCTGCCGGTCGTCTTCCTGGTCACGCGCGATGTTGTAGGGGTCGGTCCGCCGCCGGCGCGCACCGAGCTGTTCGAGCGCGGCGCGGCGTTCGGCGTCGCCGGGCTGGTGTGCGACGGGATGGACGTCCTGGCGGTGGAGCAGGTTGTAGGAGATGCGGTCGCGCGGGCGCGGAGTGAGCGGCGGCCGCTGCTCGTCGAGGCGCTGCTCCGGCGCGACGTCGACCCGGTGGAGAAGCTCGGCGCGCGGCTGCAGCGGGCCGACCTGGACGCGGTCGCGGCCGCGGTCGACGCGCGCGTGGAGCGCGCGGCGGCCTTCGCGCTGGCCTCGCGGGAGCCGCTGGCGAGCGAGCTGTGAGCGACGCCGTCTCCTACCGCGACGCGCTCGGGCGCGCGCTGCGCGAGGCGCTGGCCGAGGACGAGCGCGTCGTCGTGCTCGGCCAGGACGTCGGCGCGCGCGGCGGCGCCTACGGCGTGACCGCCGGGTTGTTGGAGGCCTTCGGCCCTACCCGGGTCCGGGACGCGCCGAGCGCCGACGCGGCGCTGGTCGGGATCGGCGTCGGCGCGGCGCTGGCCGGGCTGCGGCCGGTGGTCGAGCTGACGACCGCGGCGTTCCTGCCGCTGGCCTTCGACCAGGTCGTCCACCAGGTCGCGGCGGGCGGCGCGCCCGTCGTCCTGCGCGTCCCCCAGAGCGCGGGCGCGCGGCTGGGGCCGATCCACTCGGCCAACGTCGAGGGGCTGCTGCACGCGATCCCGGGCCTGCGCGTGCTGGCGCCGTCGACGCCGGGCGACGCCTACGGGATGCTGCGGTGGGCGATCGGCGCCGAGGAGCCCGTCGTCGTGCTGGAGCACATCAAGGTGTATGACATGGTCGGCGAGCTCGGGCCGGTCGCGCCGGTCGAACGCGCGGTGGTGCGCCGCGCCGGGACCGACGTCACGCTCATCGCCGCCTCGCGCATGGCCGTGCTGGCCGAGCGCGCGGCCGAGACGCTGGCGACCAGGCACGGGTTCGAGGCGACGGTCGTGGACCTGCGGTCGCTGCGGCCGCTGGACGTCGAGACCGTGCGCACCGCGGCGCGCGGCGCCAACGGGCGGGCGGTGATCGTCGAGGAGGGCTGGCCGCGCGGCGGCGTCGGCGCGACGCTGGCGGCGGAGCTCGGCGGCCGCGTGGTGCGCCTCAGCGGCGCCGACGCGTTCGTGCCCTACGCGCGGACGCTGGAGGCCGCGGCGCTGCCCGACGAGGCCGCGATCGTCCGCGCCGCGCTGCCGCTGGCCCGCGTGCGCGACCGCCGCGCGATCGGCGCGCCGCACCACTCCATGGCGATCGAGATCGACATGGAGGCCTTGGTCGCCCGCCGCCGCGCCGGAGACCGGACGATCGGCGAGCTCGTCGCGACGCTGTGCGCCGACCTGCTCACGCCCTTCGGCGAGACCGCGATCCTCACGACCGACGGGCCCGTCGTCCTGATCGGCGACAACCGCCGCACCTCGGCCCGCCAGCCGGCGGCGACGCTGGCCTTCGGCGTCCTGACCACGCGGCCGACCGTGGCCGCCGGCGCGGTGACGATCCACCACACCGTCGCGCTGACGCTCACGCTCGCCTCCGGCCTGGCGACGACCGAGGACGCGACGACGCTGCTCGCGGCGGTGCGCGAGCGCCTGGAGACCGCGGCGGAGTAGCGCTACTTCTTCGGCCGGCCGAGGCCGCCGAGGATCCCGCCGACGGCCTGGCCGACGCCGGTCAGGGTCTGGTCGACGGTCTCGCCCGCCGCGGTGACGGTGCCGGCGACGGACGGCGCGGCGGGCTTGAGGGCGCCGCCCGCGGCGGAGGTGACGTTGCTCACGGCGCCGCCGACGGCCTGCGTCGTGTTCTCGACGGCCTGCGCGGCGGCGTCGGGGACCGAGGGCGCGGGCGGCGGGGCGGGCGTCGAAGGCTTCGACGGCGGGCTCGGCGCGCCGGGCGACGAGGACGCGCCCGACGGCCTTGCGGCCACGGGGGCGCTCGGCGCCGGCGGGGTGGGGCTCTGGGCCGGCGTGGCGTCGGGCCTGGCGGCGGCGCTCGGCGAGGAAGGGGACGGGGACGGCGCCGCGGACGGCGTCGACGGCTTGGAGGGCGACGGCGGCGCCACGTGGCCCGTGCCGATCTCGCGCCGCGCCCGCGTCGTCGTCGTCCGGCGCCTCGTGGCGGCGCGCCGGCGTGGCGTCGACCGCGTCGCGGCCCGCGCCACCGGCACCGCCGGAAGCGTTGTCACCGACGCGGCGCGCTCGGCGGCGACCAGGTGCGGCTGAGCGTCCGTCGCCAGCTCGGTCGTGCCGTCGTCGACCGCGCTGCCGGGCGTGCCCATGCCGGGCCAGCCGTGGAAGGCCATGCCCGCCGACAGGATCGCGAGCATGATCCCGCCCGCGGCGATGATCGAGCCCGAAGCTCCAGCCGCCGCACCGAAAGCCCGCAAGAAGCGCATCCGCAGATCGGCATCGGCCGGGCCCGAACGATCCTTGATGTCAGACGGTTGACATGCAGACCTGCTCAGCCGCCGATCCGGCCGGGGTTGCCCGGCCCGGCCTCGACGGCGTTCGGCGTCTGGTTCGTGTCGAGCCGCTTGATCGGCACGCCGTTCTGCATGAAGACGTAGACGCAGAAGTCGCGCTTGGGATCCGGGCCCTCCCAGCACGTGCGGAACTGGTCGTCGGCCTGCCGCCACGTGTCCTCGCCGTGCAGCGGCAGGTAGCGCGCCGGCGCCCGGTGCGCCGCGAACACCCGCGCCGCGCCCACCGCGGTCGCGTTCACCCGGTCGTCGTGGGCCACGGTGCCGTGATGCGCGATCCCGCCGCAGAGCAGCAGGACGGTCAGCCCCAGCATGCCGATCGCGCCCATCCGGTCGGCCGCGATCTCGCGCGGGAGGTCGGGCCGCCTCGTCCGCAGCGCCCACGTCCCGGCGCGCGGCACCACCGCGACGACCAACACGTTCAACAACCCCGCTGCCAGCAGCGAGCCCAGCCACGACGAGCGGCCGCCGGAGAACGGCAGGCGCGCGATCAGGACCGTGTCGACCACCAGCAGGACGGCGAACGTCGGCCACTGCCACGCGCCGCTCAGCCGCCAGCGCAGTCGCGCGCGCCTGGAGGCGAACCCCTCGCGCTGTGCCGCCCTCGACATGCCCCGAGTGTCGCACGGGTCAGGCCGGCGACTCCAGCGCGACGTGCTCGGTCCACTCCGGGTCGATGTCGTCCAGCGTCTCGATGATCTCGATCCGGTGGTCGTCGCCTTCGAGCGGGTAGGTGCGCGACGACGCGTCGTCCTCGCCCGGCTCCGCGTCGAGGCTGGTCTGCTGCTCGAACTCGTCGAGGATCCGCTCGCCCTCGTCGTCCTGGGGGATGAACGTGATGGTGGTCGCCATGAGGCCTCCGTTACCCCGTGTGCCACCATCTCTTGCGTGGATCTCTGGACGGTGCATCTCGGTCGCGTCCCCTACGCCGAGGCGCTCGCGCTGCAGCAGCGCGTCCGCGCCGCGCGCCAGCACAACGCGATCCCGGACACCGTCCTGACGCTCGAGCACGACCCGGTCTACACGCGCGGCCGGCGCTCCGACCCGGCCGAGCTGCCGTTCCCGGAGTCCTACTACGCCGAGCGGGGGATCGACGTCGTCGACGTCGACCGCGGCGGCAAGGTCACCTACCACGGGCCCGGGCAGCTGGTCGCGTACCCGATCGTCCGCGTGAGCGACGTGATGGCCTTCGTGAACGACCTCGAGCAGCTGATGGTCGACGCGCTCGCCGAGGAGGGCGTCGCCGCGCGCGGGCGGGCGCACGAGGGGCGCGACTTCACCGGCGTCTGGGTCGGGGACCGCAAGATCGGCTCGATCGGCCTGCACATCTCCCACGGCGTGACGATGCACGGGCTGTCGCTCAACATCGACGGCAGCCTGGAGCCGTTCACGTGGATCGTCCCGTGCGGCCTGGGCGGCGTCGCGATGACGTCGGTCTTGGAAGAGACCGGCCGGACGGACCGGATGGACTGCGTCCGCCGGCGCGTCACGCACGGCCTGGCGACGGCGCTCGGCCACCGCCAGCGCCTCGTCACGCCGCAGCGCCTGGAGCGCGCGCTGGCCGCCGTGCCCTCGACGGTCGGCTGATTCGGCCCCGAGACGGGTCAAGCGCGCACCACATCGGGCCGACCAACGGAGGGCCATGGACGGCATCCTGCGCATCCTCCTCGTCGTCGCCGCGGCCTCCGTGCCGGCGGCGCTCATCCACGAGCTCGGCCGCGGCGCCGCCGCGCTGCTGCTGACGAAGGGGCGCGTGGTCGTCCTGCTCGGCTCCGGCCGCCCGCTGATGAGCCTGCGGATCGGCCGGCGCGTGCTGATCGCGCCGACGCGCCGGGCGCTGCTCGACGGCGAGTGCCTGCACGAGCCGACGACCTCGTCGCGCCGCGCGACCGCGATCCTGCTCGCCGGCCCGCTGGTCGGCGACGCCGTCTTCCTCGCCTCCGCCGCCCTCGCCGCGACCTGGCGCGGCGGCGTGACGCACCACCCGACGCTGCAGCTCGCGCTCTTCGTCTTCGCGCTCGTCGCGCTGGCCCGCGCCTCGGCCGACCTCGTGCGCGCGCACGGCCACCGGCCCGGCCGGGTCGCCGTGCCCACGCCGGTGCGACCGTGATGCCGGGGACCGCGTAAGCCGCCTGCAGCGGGTCCCGCTAACGGCTCGCGCCCGAAGCGTCCGCGAGGCGCACCGTCAGGGTGGCCCGCGACCCGTTCGGGCGCAGCACGCTGACGGGCACGCTCTGCCCGGGATGCAGGGTCGCGAGGACGGCGGCGAGGTCGTCGGTGGTCGGCGTCGGGTGGCCGGCGACCGACAGGATCACGTCGCCGGGCTGGATCCCCGCCTTGGCGGCCGGGCCGTTCTTCTCGACCGACGAGACGACGACGCCGGGCGCGAGGACGGTGGTGGCGGCCTCGATCCCGAGGAACGCCCGGTCGGACCGCGTGACGTGCCCGGTGGCGATGAGCTGATTCGCGATGAGCCGCACGGTGTTGCCGGGGATCGCGAAGCCGATGCCCGGCGCCTGCGCGCCGCCGAGCTCGGGGTCCGTCGCGGCGAGGGTCGGGACGCCGATGACCGCGCCGGTCAGGTCGACCAGCGCACCTCCGGAGTTGCCGGGGTTGATCGGCGCGCTGGTCTGGATGGCCGACGCGATGACGACGCCGTTGCCCTCGCCGACGGTTCGGCCGACCGAGGAGACGACGCCGTCGGTCACGCTCGAGCGCAGCCCGAGGGGGTTGCCGAGGGCCAGGGCGAACTGCCCGGGGACGACCTTCGACGAGTCGCCGAACGAGGCCGCGGGCGCCTTGCCGGTCTTCAGCCGGATGACGGCGAGGTCGCTCGCCGGAAACGTCCCGACCAGCGTCGCAGGGTGGGTGTCGCCCCCGGAGAGCGTCACCCGGAAGGCCTTCTCGCCGCCCACCACGTGGTTGTTGGTGACGATGTCGCCCTTGTCGTCGTAGACGACTCCGGAGCCGAGGCCGGCCGGCGTCTGGATCTGCACGACGGACGGCGAGACGGCGCGGACGATGCTGATGAAGCGCTGCTGGAGGTCGCCGACGGGCTGCGGCTCGGACCCCGAGGCCGGCGCCGCCGCGCTCGAGCTCAGGGCCACCGGGCGATGCGTGTCGGCGCCGGACCCGCAGCCGGCGACGACCGCGGCGAGCAGGACGGCGGCGAGATGTTGGCGGCGGGGTCGCGGCATGGCCACCCTCCCGGCAATAGGACGCGACGGACCTCCCGCCAGTCAGTCCCGGATGCCGAGAACGTTGTCGTCGGGGTCGCGGAACCACGCGAAGCGGTGGTCGCCCACGGTCGCGACCCCGCCGACGGTCTTGAGCTCGGGCAGGTCGTAGTCGTCGAACGGGACGCCGCGCGCGCGGAGCTCGCGCACGGTCGCGGCGACGTCGTCGACGACGAAATGGGCGACCGTCACCGACGGCCGCAGCGCGCCAGCCCCCTCGTAGAGCAGGAGGGTGCCGCCGCCGGCCAGGTCGTAGACGACGTCGGTCCGCGGCAGCAGCGACACGCCCGGGCGCAGGCCGAGCACGTTCCCGTAGAAGTCCGCGGCGCGCCCGAGGTCCCGGACCGGGACCGTGGCTTCCGCGCGTGCGTCGGCGATCATCGTGGTGGCCCTCCTCGCGCCCTTCCTTAGGCCGCCAGCCGGGCCGGACCAGCCGGTCCACCACCCGACGCCGGCAGCACCCCGCCGCGGCCGACGTCGTTGGCGCTCCGCGCGCGGCGGTAGCCTACGAGCGGCGATGGCCGCCGAACCGCAGACGCCGCCCACCCAGCGCGAGCACAAGACCCGCTCGCGCTCGAACCCCGGCGGGATGGACGTCCTGAAGGTCCTCGGGCCCGACGTGCTCGACATCCGCGAGCGCAAGCCCAAGTGGTTCAAGGTCCCGATGCCCGGCGGGCCGAAGTACCGCGAGCTGAAGGCCAAGATCGCCGACGACAACCTGCACACCGTGTGCCAGGAGGCCGCCTGCCCCAACATCGGCGACTGCTGGGAGCGCGGCACCGCGACGTTCATGATCCTCGGCGACACGTGCACGCGCCGCTGCGGGTTCTGCCACGTCAAGACCGGCAAGCCGACCTGGAACGACCCGCTGGAGCCCGCGCGCGTCGCGCGCCAGGTCGCCCAGATGGGCCTGCGGCACGCGGTCATCACGTCGGTCGACCGCGACGACATGCCCGACAAGGGCGCGCACGCGTTCGTCGGCGTCATCCGCCAGATCCGCCGCCAGGCGCCCAGCTGCAAGATCGAGATCCTGACCCCGGACTTCCAGGGCCTGGACATGCCGCTAGCGAAGGTCATCGCCGAGCGGCCCGACGTGTTCAACCACAACGTCGAGGTCGTCCCGCGCCTCTACCCCATCGCCCGCCGCGGCTCCACCTGGGAGCGCTCGCTGCGCGTCCTGGAGACCGCGAAGGAGATGGGCGGCGACGCCGTCACGACCAAGTCGGGGTTGATGGTCGGCCTCGGCGAGACGCACGACGAGATGGTCGACGCGCTCGGCCAGCTGCGCGCGCGCGGCGTCCAGGTGATCACGATCGGCCAGTACCTGCGGCCGACCGAGCGCCACCTGCCGCTGGTCCGCTACTGGCATCCGGACGAGTTCGACGCGCTGGCCGCCGCGGGCATGGCGATGGGCTTCGACCACGTCGCCGCCGG
>DATDMD010000228.1:0-10002 GCA_036518975.1 Baekduia sp. | reverse complement strand
CGACGGCGAGCAGCAGCGGTCCCGCGCTGGCGAGGGTCGCGACGAAGCGCCGCACCTCGGCCACCGCGCCGGCCTGGTCGCCCTCCGGGACCGGCGGCCCGGAGTCGTCGCGCAGCGCGACCGGCGCGGCTCGGTCGATCGCCGGTGCCAGCAGCGCCCGCGCGACGCCGAAGGGGAAGTCGCGCTCGAGCTCGCTGCCGGCGGCGTGCCAGACGCGCAGACCGGCCGTCCGGCCGCGGCGCACCGCCTCGGCGACGAGCGCCGTCTTGCCGATCCCGGCCACGCCGTCGACGACCACGCACGATCCCGCGCCGCGCCGCGCCGCCGCGACCGCCGCGTCGAGCGCCGCCAGCTCGCCCGACCGCTCCAGGAGCTTCCCCATCCGCGGCACGCTATCGGCCGCGCGGTGTCCGTCAATCCAGAGCGCTCACCGTGCGGCGGACTTCGCCGGTCGCAGCGGCCCGAAGCGGGTTCTGGCCCTGCCGTGCCCGCGGAAGCGCGCCGAGCGCGGCGGTCCCTGCCGGAGGCTGTCGACCGCGCGCACCCGGACCGTGCCGCCGAGCGTGCGGGCGACGCCGCGGACCGTCGCGCGATGGGCCCGCGTCCGGATCCGGCGCTGGGTGCCGTCGGTCAGCGTGGCGACCAGCTCGTAGCGCGTGGCGTCCGCGACGGTCCCCCACGCGACGTTCAGCGTGCTGCCGCCGCGCCGGATCCGGACCGTGCGCGGGCGGCCCAGCCGCGCCGCGGGCGGCGTGAAGCGCGCGATCGTCAGCGTCTCGGCCGCGAGCCCCGCCAGCTCGAACTGCGCCTGCACCGTGCGCGTCCCGCGGCCGGGCGCGGTGGTGAAGCGCAGCGTGCCCTTCCCGCCGCCGGTCACGCGGCCGATCTCCCGCGGGCCCTGGGCGCTCTGCTCGACGAACGTGACGGTCTGGTCCGGCCGGCGCGCGACGTCGTAGGTCAGGTAGCGGGTGATGCCCGCGCCGCGCACGACCGCGGTCGCCCTGGCCGCCGGCTGGTCCTCGGCCTTGAGCACCTTGGCGATCGCGGGCGAGCCGTCGAGCGGGGTGATCACGTAGGTCCCGGGCGCGGGATCGACGAGCCCGACGACCGTGCGCTTCAGCGTCTCGGAGCGCATGATCCGGACCCGGTCGGTCATCCGCAGGCCGGGGCCGTCGGTGCTCGTGGCGTCGGCGCCGCCCGGGCCGGTGACGTGCACTCGCGGCGCCCCACCGGCGCCCCCGTCGAGCTCGATCGCCGTGCTGCGATCCCCCTTGGCGACCTTCACCGTCACGGGCTTCCCGGCCTGCGCCGCGCTCGCCGTCCCGAACACGTCGAGCTCGGCGAACCGCGACCACTTGCAGCCGTCGAACGGCCAGATCTTGATCGTCGGGCCGTCCCACTGCACGCCTCCGCCGACGTTCAGCGGGCCGAGCTCGACGCAGCCGCCGACGCCGCGGCTGGAGACGTTGGCGACCGCGCCGGCGCAGATCACGTCGGCGATGCACGCGCGGATGTGGCCGGCGAGGTTGAAGCGCCCGTTCTCGAAGTTGAAGCGGCCGTCGACGCCGCCGTCGACCGAGATCACGTCGAGCACGCTGAAGTTCACGCCGCCGCCGAACGCGACCTTGCCGGGGAAGCTGTAGAGGAAGTACCCGCCGCCGATCCGCGTGCTGCCGACCAGCGGGAGGTCGAGCGAGACGTCGCCGCCCGCGGCGAAGGTCGGAGTGATGAAGGGAATGGTGTAGATGTCGGCCGGGAACGAGCGGCCGACGTCGTCCACCGTCGGGACGTAGGGCGTCGCCGGGCTGGGGAACGCGAGGATCAGCCGGCCCTCGATCCCGATGACGCCGAGCGCGTTGAGCTTGACGTTGCCGCCGACGCGGGTCGGGTCCAGGCCGACCTTGAAGCCGAAGCGCGAGAGCGTGACGCCGGGGAAGACGACGATGCCCGGGTTGAGCTCGAGCGACGCGCCGGCCTCGTAGAGGCTGCCGCGGCGGATGGTCACGCCACCGTTGGGCGGGACCATCGTCAGGCAGCCGAGGCCGGGGATCACACAGGCGCGTCCCTGGCCGCGCCACTCGGCGTTGGCGCGTGAGTAGTCGATCTGGAAGTCGGTGACGCCGAGCGAGCCGAGCGCGACGTCGAGCGGCCCGATCCGCAGCGCGTCGAGCACCAGCCCCTCGTCCATCGTCGCGCGCATCCGGACCTCGCCGAGGCCGGGGCCGCCGGAGAAGTCCATCCAGGACGGCAGCTTGAGGCGGACCGTGACGGTGGCGCCGCCGGCGTCCATCGCGACGTCGATGTTCCCGCCCAGCGGGAAGCTTCCGATCGTCTTGAGCAGGCTCGGCAGGCGCGCGAAGCTGCCGAGCGGGATCCTGCCGCCCGCCACGCGCGTGTCGAGCGTGAAGCGCGGCGGCGTCGCGAGCTCGATGTCGCCCACGAAGACCTTCGCATTGGAGGAGACGACCGCGTGGATCTGCGGGTAGATGATCGTGCGCGCGCCGTCGACCGGGCGGATGTCGACGCCGTTGACGCGCACGCTTCCCGTCGCGATGTAGGCGTCGGTCAGGTCGATCATCCGCTTGGCCTCGATGAGCCGGCCGGAGCCGATGTACAGCTGCACCGTGCCGCGCAGCAGGTCGACGATCCCGCGCTCGGCGGCCGGGATCTGGTCCAGCGAGGTGAGCGGGCGCAGGCAGCCCTCCGCCGTGACGATCCCCGCGTGCACCGTCGTGGGGATGGTGCAGGAGGTCGCGCGGAGCTGGGCGATCGTCTTGGCGCCGAGGGTCTTGGCGTCGCCGCAGGCGGTGACCGGTGAGGCGCCGAGCTTGGCGGCCAGGGTCTTGGCTGGGCCGTCGTCGAGCGCCGCGGAGGCGGGCGCGAGCCGGATCGCCTGGGTGAGTTTCGACGTCGAGCCGCCGGTGCCGACGACGGTGACGGTCGGCGCGAGCGTCAGAGCGCCGGTGGCGCGGAAGCGCGCGGCCGGCTGGTCGGCGCCGCAGGTGAGGTCGGTCCTGCCGTCGCCGGTGAGGTCCCACTGGTACTGGGAGACGGGACCGGTCGCGCTGGCGACGAGGGTGAGCGGGCCGCGCGCGGCGGCGGCGCCGGCGGGGGCGATGCCGGTGGCGACGACGGGGGCGGGCGGCGGCGGGGTGAGGGGCGCGCCGGGCGGCGGCGTGGTCGGTGGCGGCGTGGTCGTCGGGGGCGGCTGTCCGGCGCCGGCGCCGTCGCCGTCGCCGTCGCCGTCGCCGTCGCCGTCGCCGTCGCCGTCGCCGTCGGGCACGAGCACCGGCGGGGTCGGACCGGTCGCCGTCTGCAGCCGCGCGATCTCGGTGGCGCTCAGCGCCCGGTCGTAGACGCGCACGTCGTCGATGCCGCCGCCGAAGGTGAAGGCCGCGCCGCAGGACTGGTTGGCGTAGGCGCCGATCGTCAGCGCGTCGAGCGTGCCGGCGCCCAGGTTGTAGGGGATGGTCCCGGTCGCCGCCGTGCCGGTGCCGACCTCGGCGCCGTCGACGTAGAGCCGCACGCGCGCCCCGTCGTACGTGCCGGCCACGGCGTGCCAGGTCTGGTCGTCGGTCCACAGCCCGGTGCCGGCGTCGGGCGCGAGCACGATCGAGTTCGGCGTCGGCGTGTCCTGGGCCACGTAGAAGGTCAGCCCGCCCGAAGCGCCGGTGTAGAGCGCGTAGGACGCGCGAGTGCAGTTGGCGTTGGAGCCCTTGCCGGCGACCGTCTGGTAGGCGCCGGGCGGCGCGCTGTTCTGCAGGCGCTTGACCCACGCCATCACGGTCACGCGCTGCGGTTCGAGCGCGGGGCTGTCGGGGACGGTGACGCGCGACGACGCGGGATCGAGGAACGACATCGCGGTGCCGAAGCGGCCCGGGACGTCGCCGGTCCCCGTCGGGCTGCCGTCGTGGCCGTGGCCGGAGACGTCGGGGACGGCGTCGCCGGTGGCCTCCATCGGCCACTGGGCCAGCAGCGGGTCGGGCTGCTGCGCGCCGGCCGGGGCGGTCAGGAGCGCGGTCGCGACGACGACCGCGGCGACGACGGCCGCCGCGCGGGCGCGGGCGAGGATGGCTGGACCGAGCAAGGAGGCCGACTCTCCCAGACGGTGGCGCGTGCACGACCCGAGGTCTTGGCCGCGCCACCCACAGTCTTTTCTCGATCGCGCCGGCGGGCGGCGGGCGCGCCGGTAGGTTCGTGGGCAGATGGCCCTCGCACGGTTCGGCCGCCCGGCGGCGGCGACGCTCGCCCTGATCGCGGTGCTGGCCGTGGCGGTCCCGGCCTCCGCGCGGGCGGCGCCCAGGTCCTACATCGCGCGCGGCCTCGCGGAGGTCAGCCTCAACGTGTCGCCGTGGGCCAAGCGCAACGCGGTCGAGGCCGCGTGCGCCGGCGTCGGGCCCTCGCGGCGCGATGTCATCAGGCGCAAGCTGTATGCGTCGTTCCGCTGCACGCTCAAGAGCGCTGACGCGGGTGGCGAGTCCCGCGGCGTCGTGCTGGTCACGACCACGGGGCCCGAGTCGGTCCGGGTCGCCAAGGTGGAGAGCGGGACGCTGTCGGCCGACGTCGCGCTCGGCCCGCTTCCCGCCGGCCAGCCGCGCCTCCGCAGCATCGACCTCACCAGCCTGGTCCCGAAGTCCGCGTGGGCGAAGGGCAGGCAGCTCTACGGCGTGCTCTGCTTCGGCGTGGGGCGCTTCCGCGACACCGAGGCCGGCGTGCTCTTCTCGACGTTCGTCTGCAAGGTCCGCGTGTTCTCGGAGGAGCCGTCGATCCTGCTCGTCCAGGCGACGAGCGCCCGCGCGGTGCGCGTCGTGCGGACGCTCGCCTGATCAGCCCCAGAGGGCGCCGAGGTCCTCGACCGTGGTCACGTAGGTGTGCACCGGGAACAGCGTCTCGGTGAGGAAGCCGTGGGTGTCCGGGTCGCGGTCAGCGCAGGCGTCGCGCAGGACGACGATCCGGTAGTCGCGGTCCATCGCTTCGCGCACGGTGCTCAGGACGACGCCGCTGGTGCTGATCCCGGCGAGGACGAGGGTCGTGATCCCGCGTGCGCGCAGCTGCTCGCCGAGGTCGGTGGTGAAGAACGCGCCGACGCGTGTCTTGCGGACCGTGACGTCGCCCGGCTGGGGCGCGAGCCGGTCGTGGATCTGGGTGGCGGGCGAGTCGTTGCGCAGCGCTGCGCGTCGCTCACCGGACGTCATCGCGGCGAACATGCTGGTGGCGGGGATGGCGTCGAAGTCGGCCTCGTCGAACGCGACCCGCACCCAGCCGACCTGCGCACCGTGCGCGCGGACGTCGCCGATGGCGGTGGTGACGCGGTCGAGCAGCTGGTCGGCATCCGGGATCTGGGCGACGATCCCGGCCTGGTAGTCCATCACGAGCAGCGCCGTGTGCTGGGGGTCGAGGCGGGGTTGGTCAGGCATGTGCGTGTCCTTTCGAGGAGGTCAGTGAACGGTCGCAGACGGTGATCAGCAGGAACGCCACGCCGACGCCGATCAGCAGGAGCGCGAGGTGGTGCAGGCCGTCGGTGCCGGCGGAGTGGCCGTAGAAGGCGCCCTGGGCCGCGGAGGAGGTGATGGCGCCGAGGTAGCCGAAGGTCCGCAGCAGCCCGGCCGAGGCGCCGATGTCGTCGGGGTCGGCCTGGCGGTAGACCGCGTTCTGCAGCGCCAGGCTGTTGAGTCCCTGCGGGACCCCGAAGACGAGCGCGACGACGACGAGCACCAGGATCGGCGTCGAGGGCTGCAGGGTCAGCAGGAGCGCGCAGCCGACGATCTGGACGGCGGCGGCGACCACGAGCTTGCGGCGGACGCCTTCGCGGCGCCCACTGATGAGCGACACGACGATCCCGGCCGCGAACAGCGGCAGACGAGGTCGACGGTCAGCGGGCCCGCGGCGTCCCCCTCGCTCTACTCGCCCCGCATCCGCGCGCGCTGGCGCGTGAAGATCCCGACGAACGGGATCAGGATGATCACGCCGATCACCGCGCTGAGCAGGCCGCCGAGGTCGAAGACGTCGGTGTCGCCGATCCCGAAGCCGACGGTGAAGATCAGGTAGCCGACGATCGCGCCGCCGAGCCCGAGCGCGAGCGACACCAGCCAGGACCTCGGCCCGCGGAGGTCGCTGAACATGTCCGGGACCAGCATGCGGCCCAGCGCGCCGGCGACGAACCCGAGGATCACGGCGCCGATCATGGGCTACGCCGCCAGCACCTTCGCCTTCAGCGCCGCGTACTCGTCCTGGGTGATCGCGCCGCTGTCCAGCAGGCCCTTGGCCTTGTCGATCTCGCTCGCCGCGCCGCCGCCGGTGGCGTTGACCGAGCGCACGTAGTCGTCGAACTGCTCCTTCTGGCGATTCGCCGACTGCGCGCTGCGGTCCGCCATCCCGTCGTGGTTGACGATCAAGTACAACAACACGCCCAGGAACGGCAGCACGAGCAGGAGGACGACCCATCCGGCCTTCGCCCATCCGGAGGTGTCCTTGCGGCGGAACACGTCGGTGAGGATCAGGATCATCATCCAGATCCAGACCACCCACGCGAAGAAGATGATCATGCTCCAGAGGATGTCGATGAAGGGGTAGTCAGCCGCGAGGATCACGGACGTCGGCTCCTGTTCGATGGTCGGACAAGCGGACGTTCGCGGGCGCGCGGATGAGCAGGCCTCACCCGTCGGGGGTGATGCCCGCGCGCCGGACGCAGCGGAAGCCGACGTGGCTCATGCCGGTGTCGACCATCTGGGGCCGGCGTGCCGCGGGGCGGTAGCGCAGGCAGTAGCTGTCGGCGCACAGGAACGACCCGTCCTTGAGTTCATGTGCGGGCAGTTGTCGGTGCTGTAGACGACGATCGTGTCGTCGACCCGGCCGAGCTCGTCGAGCAGGTCCAGGACCGCGCCGACCGCGTTGTAATGGTCGATCATCGTGTCGTGGTAGGGCGACTGCCAGCGCCCGGCCTGCCGCACGCTCTCCGGCTTGGGGTGCGTGCGGAAGTGCATGGGCGTGGTGTTGAACCACAGGAAGAACGGCGTGCCGGCGCCGGCCGCGCGCCGGATGAAGTCGCCGGCGTGCTCGATGACCTCGTCGTCGATGGTCTCCATGCGCTTGGCCGTCAGCGAACCGGTGTCCTCGATGCGCTGCCGGCCGACCGCGCCGTAGCGGCCCTCGACCGTGTCGTCGTCGACGTCGGTCGCCCACGTGTGCAGGACCCCGCGCGGGCGGAAGCGCTCGTTGAACTGCGGGAAGTCGCCGGCGTCCGGCCAGTTCGGCTGCTCCGGCTCCTCCTCGGCGTTCAAGTGGTACAGGTTGCCGAAGAACTCGTCGAAGCCGTGGCCCGTCGGCAGGAACTTGTTCTTGTCGCCGAGGTGGTTCTTGCCGAACTGCCCGGTCGCGGAGCCCAACGGCTTGAGCAGATCGGCGATCGTCGGGTCCTCGGCCTGCGGGCCGACGTCGGCGCCCGGCATGCCGACCTTGCTCAGCCCCGTCCGGAACACGCTCTGCCCCGTGATGAACGACGACCGCCCGGCCGTGCAGCTCTGCTCCCCGTAGGCGTCGGTGAAGCGCATGCCCTCTTTGGCGATCGCCCCAGATCACGAGGATGTTGGGCTTGCTCTGGTCGGGCAACGTCGATCGTCTCCTGCGGTCGGGGTTGTCGGGCATTCAGCCTTCACGGCCCCTGGGGGAGACGGCATCACCCGGGGACAGGTGAGACGCCGCCGCCTGCCGACGCCGCCCTGAGGTGCTCCCGCCCGGACCGCGGCCGGTCCGGGTTGACGCGCAGCAGTACCGTGAGAGCATGACCGCCGACGCCCAACAGATCTCCGACGACGAGATCCGCGCGTTGGTCGCGCGCCTCTCGCGGCCCGACGGGTCTGGGGGCAGGGTCATCGAGCGCGCCGCGATCATGGCCGAGGGCTCGCGGTCCGGTGCCATCCTCGACTGGCTCGAGGACGCCTCGTGGGTGCCGGAGCAGCTCCCGGAACCGACGGCCAACCGCGGCGGGTCCGGCCTGCACGGCATGCGCCGCGAGGCCGAGCGCGGCCAGGCCCGCGCCCAGCCGCCGCGGCGGTACGTCTCGCCGCGGTCCGAGAACGGCTGAGGCCCCCGCCACCGGCCGCGGAGCACCGGCCCGGGTCAACCCGGGCGGGTACACTGGTGGTTCGGGCATCTAACGAAAGGGTCACCCATGACCCAGTGCTTCTGCCCAAGCTGCCGGCCGCGCGCCTTCGCCGCCCCAGCCCACCTCGATGCGTGTCCGGTCCGAGACCGACATGCCCGATAGCCACCTGTCGCTCCTCCGGGCGGTCGCACGCCACCGTCAGCGCCGGGTCGAGCATCTCGACGACGCCGTCCTCACCGGCACCCCCACCAAGCCCTCCGCCGGCCGGCGCATCGAGCTGAAGCACGCCGCCGCGCGCGCCAGGGCGCAGGTGGCGGCCGCCCAGGCGCGCCGCCGCCAGCCTCCGCGGAGCTGAGGCCGCCTCCGCTGACCGCGGACAACCACCTCGCGGTAGGACGCGTTTGCGTCGTGACAGGCCGGGTCTCCCCCGACCTGAAGCGGCCCTGAAGGCGGTCCGGGGAAAGGGCTGTGCCGCTTGGATCGCCGCGCTTTCCTCGCCCTCGCCGCGCTAACCAGGCGCCGGATCATCGCCGTCGCCTGCTGACGGCGACGTGCTGGTCGGTCGCGCTGCCGATCGGTGCGGCGACCGCCATCAAGGTGTCGGTCGGGGGGCGTCGGCGCCGACCTGGCGGCCGGTGCCCGGAGCCACGGGGCGCTGGCAGCGACCGCGAAGCGCTCGGGCGCGACGCCGCGGCTGCCGCACAGGCAGTGGGTGAAGAGCGCGGCCCGCCGCTAGGCCGGCGCCTCCGAGGTCGGCGAGCGTCCGCGCGTCACATTCCGGCAACATCGGTGCGGATGTCACTCGGGATGCTGGTGGAGTGCAGCCGACTGTCGCGATGCGCAGGCCCGCGCGGATCGGTGTGAAGGCTTCGGTGACGGTCGAGGTGGTCGTGTTCGCGATCGCGCTCGCCGTCGTGTCGCTGGTCGTGGATCGGACGCTGCGGTTCGATGCGCTCGGCTGGCTGCGCTGGGGCCGCGAGGTCACCGGCCTGGACGCGGGCGCCTTCGACACCACGGTCCTCCCGTCGTGGAAGCCCCTGCCCCTGCTCGTCACCGCGCCGCTGGCGCCGCTCGGCCCGGACACCGCGCAGCTGCTGTGGCTCGCGATCGTGCGGAGCGCGGCCCTCGTCAGCCTCGTCGTCCTGTGGCGCGCCGCCGGGTGGGTCGCCGCGCTCGCGCTCGCGATCACGCCGGCGTGGTGGACCACGACGCTCGGCGGCGGGATCGAGCCGCTCGTCGTCCTGCTCGGGATCGGGGCGGTCGCGGCCGACCAGACCGGCCGGCGCCGGACCGCGATCGTGTTGCTCGCGCTGATGGCCCTCGGCCGCGAGGAGGCCCTGGCGCTGCTCGCGCTCTACGGCGTGATCCGGCGTCGTCCCGAGGCGCTGCTGGCCGCCGCGCTCGTGATGGCCGCCTGGCTCGGCGGCGACTGGGTGGGCTCAGGCGACCCCTTCCACGGCGGCGAGCTCGCGCGCGCGGCCGGGATCGCGGACGCCAACTCCGGAAACCACAACGCGCCGACGGGCCTCGCCTTGGTGGCGCTGCTCGTGATCGCGCCACAGCTCATCGCGCTCGCGTTCCACGGCGCGATCGACGCCTACAAGAACGGCGACCGCCTGCTGCCCTCGCTCATGGCCGCCGCGCTCATCTGGACCGCGTTGGACGTGTCCCTGCGGGCCATCGGCTACCCACTGCCACCACGCTTCCTCCTGCCCGCCGCGGCGGCCGCCGCACCCGCCGCCGCCGTCGGCGCCCGAGCCCTCACCCGACGCCGCCAACGCGCGACATGATCCACGGCATCGACCGATCGGCATCGCCCTCGGCGTCCTTGCGGTGCTGGCGTATCGGCGGGTGCGGGCGCAGCGAGAGCGCTGAGACCTGGCGGTGGGCTCCGCCTC
>DATDMD010000227.1:0-9208 GCA_036518975.1 Baekduia sp. | reverse complement strand
CGCGGGAGGAAGGGACGGGCGTGGGCCGGCCACGCCGCTCGAGCTCTGCCGCGAGCCGCGCACGCGCGCGGTGCAGCCGGGTGTGCACGGCCTGCGGCGAGCACCCCAGGACGACCGCGGCCTGCCCGCCGTCCAGGCCCTCCCACGCGGTGAGCATCAGCACCTCGCGGTCGGCGGGCCGCAGCGCGGCGAGCGCGGCGCGCAGCTCGGCGGCGCCGGCATCCCCGTCCGGCGCCGCCGCCGCGGGCTCGCCGCGGGCGGCTAGCAGGCCCAGGACGTCGGCCAGCGCGGCGCGCCGCCGCGCCGCCCGGCGCTCGTTGGCCAGCACGCGGCGCGCGACCGCGTAGAGCCACAGCACCGGCTCGTCGCGCGGGACGCGCTGCGGCCGCCTCCACGCCACGACGAAGACCTCCGCGACCGCGCGATCGGCGCGGCGCAAGGCGTAGGCCAAGACGTCGGCGGCGTGGTCGTCGTAGAGCCGCTCGAGCGCGCCCGGGTCGTGCACACCACGCCCATGTCCACCCGCTCGCCGTTCCTTACCGACCACGGCGCGGAGCCTCGCACGCGGGGGCGCCGCTAGGGTCGGACCGATGGCGGACGACGAGCTGCTCGACGTCTACGACGACCAGGGCTGGCACCGCGGGACCAAGCGGCGCGACCTGGTCCACCGGGATGGCGACTGGCATCGCGCCTTTCACCTGTGGGTCGTCGGGCCGCAGGGCGTCCTGTTGCAGCGGCGCGCGGCGGACAAGGCGTCGTGGCCGGGGTTCCTGGACGCGTCGGCCGCGGGGCACCTGCTCGCCGGTGAGGCGGTCGAGGACGGGATCCGGGAGGCCGAGGAGGAGCTCGGCGCCGCGTTCGCGTTCGACGATCTGGAGTCCCTGGGGGTGCACCGGGTGGCCGATCCGGAGCATTCCGGCATCGTCAACCGTGAGCTGCAACATGTCTTCGCGGTGCGCGACGACCGGCCGCTGGCGCGCTGGACGGCGTTCGACCGCGCCGAGGTCGCGGGTCTGGCGCTGGTCGGTCACGACGCCTTCGCGACGCTGACCCGAGCGCTCGCGGGCGGCGACGGCTCATCCGCGGTGACCGTTCCCGCCCGCGAATGGGACGGGACGACCGAGCGCGAGGCCGCGATCAGCGCCTCGGAGCTCGTCCCGGCACCCTATCTGGCGACCATCGCGGACGCTCTGAGGCGCCTCGGAGGCCCCTCGACTTAGCGCTGAGACTTCATCACCGATCGCGGCCGATGCGCGCGTTCGTGGGTGAGAGGATTCACCACCCTTGGTGGCTTTGCACAGCTCTCGTGGGCGAACCTGAACAGAACTTGTCCCTAGCCGACTGATCGGCCAGCTAAGGTTCGCCTCCACCGCCTTTTGAAGTCTCTACCCCTGGACGGACTGTGAAGCCCATCACCGCCATTGATGATCCCCGCTACGTGAAGGCGATGAGCCATCCGGTGCGGGTCCGGATCATGGCCATGCTGCAGGAGCGCAAGGCGAGCCCGAACGAGTTGTCTCAGTGGCTCGGCACGACGCTCGGCGCGACCGCGTACCACGTGCGCACGCTCCACAAGCTCGGCTTGATCGAGCTCGTCGACGAGACCCGCGTTCGCGGGGCCGTCGAGCACCACTACAAGGCCAAGGCTCGCCCGAAGGTCACGCAGGAGAACTGGTCGAAGGCTTCGCCCGTAGCGAAGCAGGCGGCCGTCGGGTCCCAGCTGAAGATGCTCGAGGACTACACCAACGCGTCGGCCGCGGCCGGCGGGTTCGACCGTGCAGACGCCGTGATCGAGCGGAAGACCGCGAAGGTCGACGACAGAGGCTGGGCCGCGATCACGGCCGAAGCCGCGAAGTTCCTGGAGCGCGTCGACAAGATCGCCGCGGACGCTGAGAAGCGCATCGCGAAGGCGGGCGCCGAGGGCGCGATCGACGCCGGCGTCGTGCTGCTCGGCTTCGAGTCCGTGCCGCTCAGCAACCAGATCCCGGAGTCGACGAAGAAGAGGACCCCCATGAAGCGGGGTCGGCGAGCCACCGCGTAGAGCGGGAACGCGCCACACTTCAGAAGTTCTTCACGACGCCCTCGGAGGGGCCCGCGCCACTGGCACGGACTTCCACCGGGGGCGTCGTTTGTAACGGTCGACTTCCCTCACCGGGACCGTCGCGGGCGACCCTTCGAACCATTCGCGGCCCGGACCCTCCCGCGCAGCTCCCGTGAGCTGTGACGAGAACCATCCGGACCGGCGTGAGGGGCCCTAGCCCCGCGGAACGAGCCGGACCTTCGGCGGGATCTCCACCGGGGCCGGCGGCGGCGCGTCGTGGGGGCGCAGCCGCGTGCGGCCGGACCGGCGTTCGAGCCGGTGGCCGGCGAGCTCGACCTCATAGAGCGCCTGGGCCGGCATGCTGAGGCCCTCCTTGCGCATTTCGGCGACCGAGAGCCCCTCGTCGCCGGCCTCTTCGAGGAGCCGGAGGGCCAGGCGGCCGTCGGGCGTGGTCATGGGTCGGGCTGAAGACATCCGGAAGTGAGGCTAACGCCCCGCCCGGCGCGCAGGCTTTCAAAGCGTCGCGCTGCACCGGGCGATTCCTCGCATGCTCTCATCGCGTCTTGATCTGGCACTCAGGTTCGCGCGATGAAGTCCCGGTCATGACTCCCTCGACTTCGCTCCCCACGATCGTCGAAGACTGCCGCACCACTGTCCTCGACGCTCTGCCCCGTGTCAGCTTCCGCGACCGCAGCGCGGCGATCCCCGCCACCGAGACCCCTGAGCCCGGCCGCTACCTCGCGCTGGACGACGGCGACGACGCCGTCCTGTTCCCGCTCCGCGACGGCACGACGCACGTCGGACGTGGCTTCGCAGCGGACTTCCGGCTCGAAGACCAGAGCGTCTCGCGCCGCCACGCGATCGTCCATGTCCGGGCCGGCGGCACGCGCGTCCTGGACGACCGCAGCGCCAACGGGACGTTCGTCAACGGACGCCAGGTGACCGCGGCCGAGTTGCGCGACGGCGACGTCGTGGTCCTCGGTCGAGTCGTCCTGACCTACCGCGACATCACGGCCTGACCGGCCGCCTCACGATCACCGGCGCCAGAACCGTGTGCGCCGGTCCAGCTCGGCGCGCAGCCGCTCGACCTCGGTCGTGAGCGCCTGCGTCCGCGCCATCTCGGCGATGTACGCCTCGGCGTAGGCGTCGTGCTGGCGGTTGAGCTCGACGTGCTCGCGGTTGGCCAGCTCGACGGCGTGCAGCGCGGCGGCCAGCTCGCGCGGCTCGTCGGGCTCGGGGGCGAGCAGCGCAGCCTCGCTGGGCGGCGCCGCCGCCGTGTCCGGACGCTCGAGCAGGACCAGGTCCTGCCCCGCCAAGCCGCCCGGCGTGAACGCCACGACGTCGAACACGCGGCCCCAGTGCGCGCGGATCCACCACTCGCTGTGGAGGACCATCGGCCCGCCGGCGCGCCAGGGCCGGCCGTAGCCGCGCACGGTCATGCCGATGCGGTCCGGATCCCACGGCTCGCCGGCGAGCTGCTCGCTGGCGCCGCCGCCGGCGACGCTGATCAGCAGGCGCCCGCCCGGCCGGACGACGCGCCGCAGCTCCAGCAGCCAGGCCGCCCAGGTGTCGGTCAGGTGCGAGAACACCGACATCGACCAGGCGACGTCGAACGTCGCGTCGGCGAACGGGAGCGGCGGCCGCTCGCCCGTGACGTGCGCCTCGACCACCGGCAGGTGCTCGCGGACCCACGCGACGCATGGCGCGTCGATGTCGCAGCCGACGAGCTGCCCGGGCTCGGCCGCGCGCGCGAACTGGCGTAGGACCCGGCCGCTGCCGCAGCCGAAGTCCAGCGCCCGCGCGCCGGCCGCCGGCCAGCGGTCGCCGAGCGCGCGCGCGATCGCCTCCCCCAGCTCGGCGCCCTGGCGGCGGTACGCGTCGACGACGCCGTCGCTCGCCTCCAGGCCGACGATGTACCCGGCCAGCTCCGCGGGCGGAATCGGCCCGACCTCGTCTTCGGCAACGCTCACGGATCGGAGTATCGAGGAGAGGGCGCTAGGCTTGACATCCGAACGTTCGCGATATATCGTGATGTTCGTTCGATAGATCAACCACACGAAAGGAGCACCACATGACCGGTGCCTCTTACGCAGCGCCACACGGGCGCTGCCATCACAAGAAGGAGCGCGGCGAAGACCGTGCCTTCTTCCCCGAAGTCCTCGCGATGATGGGTCGCGGGCGTGGGTTCGGACCGGGGCCGGGCGGCCCGGGGTTCGGCCCGGCCGGCGGACCGCACCACCGCGGTCGCGGCGGACGCCGTGCCCGGCGCGGGGACATCCGCTCCGCGATCCTCCTGCTCCTCGCCGACGAGCCGCGCAACGGCTACGGCCTGATGCAGGAGATCGAGGAGCGCAGCGGCGGCGTCTGGCGCCCGAGCCCCGGCTCGGTGTACCCCGCGCTGTCGCAGTTGGAGGACGAGGGCCTCGTCCGCTCCGTCGAGCACGACGGCCGCAAGTCGTTCACGTTGACCGACGAGGGCACCGCCCACGTCGAGGCCAACCGCGAGCGCTTCGGCACGCCGTGGGAGACGGTCGGCGAGGGCGCGTCCGACGAGCTGCACGACCTGCGCCACGCCGCGCAGGCCCTGGCGATCGCCGCCATGCAGGTGGCCCAGACGGGCACCAAGGCGCAGCTCGCCGAGGCGAAGTCGATCCTCGAGGACGCCCGCCGCGGGCTCTACCGGCTCCTGGCCGGCGACACCGCGACGGACGACACGCAGGATGACGCCGACGAGCGCTGAGCGCCCGTCACCCCTCCCCTCCCCGCACGCGAACACCTGGCCGTCCCGGCGCTCCCCACGCCGGGGCGGCCGTTCGCGTCTCTAGGACAACAACTTGCCCGGGTTCATCACGCCGGTTGGGTCCAGGCGGTGCTTGACCGCGCGGAGGATCTCGACGCCGAGCTCGCCGTCCTCCGCAGCCAGCCATGGTGCGTGGTCGGCGCCGACCGCGTGGTGGTGGGTCAGCGTCGCGCGGGAGCCGGCGAGCGCGTCCATGACCGCCGCCTTCGCGCGCGTCCACTGGCCGACGGGATCGGTGGCGTCGCGGCGGGCCAGCACCGTGAAGTACAGCGACGCGCCCGCGGCGTAGAGGTGCGAGACGTGGCACGCCACCAGCGGCGTCGACCCGTCGAGGGCTTCGCGCAGGACGTCGCCGACGCGCGCGTGCAGCGCCTGCAGGTCGCGCCACGACGTCGCGGTCTCCAGCGTCTCGATCAGCAGCCCGGCGCCGAGCAGCTCGTCGCGCAGGCGCGGCGCGCGGAAGCGCCCGTGGCGCCAGGCGTCGGCCGCGGCCTCGCCGAGGGGCTCGGCCCCCGCGGCGCGCAGCACCTCGGCGGCGCCGCGCGCGCGCCCCTCGACGTCGTCGGCGAAGCCCTCCCAGCCGAGCAGCACCATGCAGCCGCCGACCTGGTCCGCGCCGCCGCCGCCGGTCGCGACGCCCATCGCCGTCTCGACCTCGTCGCTCAGCCGCGCGAGGTCCGGCTTGGGCCCGCGCTGGGCGAGCGTCCGCAGCACGTCGACGCCCGTCGCCAGGTCCGCGACCCGCCAGCCCTCGTGCCGGCGCGCCTCGGGGACCGGCCGGACCCGGACCGTCACCTCGGTCACGACGCCGAACGCGCCCTCCGACCCCAGCACCAGCTGCTTCAGGTCGGGCCCGGCGGCGCTGCCGGGCGCGCGGCCGAGGTCGAGGTCGCCCGCCGGCGTCGCGACCCGCACGTGCTCGACGAGCGCGTCGAAGCGCCCCCAGCCGGTCGACAGCTGCCCGGACGAGCGCGTCGCCGCGTAGCCGCCGATCGTCGCGCGCTCGTAGGACTGCGGGACGTGCCCGAGCGTGAACCCGTGCGCGGCCAGCAGCTCGTCGGCGCGCGGGCCGGTCACGCCGGCCTGCAACGTCGCCGTCCAGGAGACGTCGTCCACGGCGACCAGCTCGTCCAGCCGCCGCAGGTCCAGCGCGATCACGGCCGCACGTCCGCCGCGCTCCGGCGCCACGCCGCCGACCACGCTCGTCCCGCCCCCGAACGGCACGACCGCCACGCCATGCTCTGCGCACGCGCGCAGGACCGCGCCGACCTCGTCGTGCGACCCCGGCGCGACCACGGCATCCGGCGCCCGCGGCGGCGCGGCGCTGCGGCGGACGAGGTCCAGGTAGGACATGCCGTTGGCGTGCGCCGCCCGCGCCGTCTCGCCCTCGTCGACGTGCTCGGCGCCGACCGCCGCGGTGAGCGCCACGCCGGCCGCGTCGTCCAGCCCGCCAGGCCCCACCTCCAGCGCCGCCGCCGCGGGCGACCCGCCCGCCAGCTCGGCGTCGCCGATCGCGAACGCCTGCGCGAGCAGCGTCCGCAGCTCGTCGCCGACCAGCGGCGCGTCGTCGGGCGCGGCCCAGCGGGCGGCGGGATCGAAATCACCGAGAAGATGGCTCATGGGCTGGGACAGTGTTACATTTCTCGCCCAGATGTCACAACACGCCCTCAACGCCGCCCGCCGCGCGGCCGAGCTGGAGGCGCTCCAGGACCCGCGCTCCGCGCCGCTCGACGTCCTCGTCGTCGGCGGCGGCGTGACCGGCGCGGGGGTCGCGCTCGACGCCGCCTCCCGCGGCCTGCGCGTCGCGCTCGTCGAGCGCCGCGACCTCGCCTGGGGCACGAGCCGCTGGTCCAGCAAGCTCGTCCACGGCGGCCTGCGCTATCTCGCCCAGGGCGCGTTCGGCATCGCCTACGAGTCGGCCCGCGAGCGCCACGTGCTGCTCACGCGCACCGCGCCGCACCTGGTCCGGCCGATCGTCCAGGCCGCGCCGTTCACGCCCCAGGTCACCGCGCAGGCCGAGCGCACGCTGCGCATCGGCCTCGCCCTGGGCGACGGCCTGCGCCGCGCCGCCGGCACGTCGGCCCGCGAGCTCCCGCGCGCCCGCCGCGCGAGCGCCGCCGAGCTGCTGCGCCTCGCCCCCGGCGTCGAGCCCGCGGGCCTGCGCGGCGCGCTGATCTCCCACGACGCCCAGCTCGAGGACGACGCCCGCCTCGTCGTCGGCCTGGCCCGCACCGCCGCCGCGCACGGCGCCCGCATCCTGACCCGCGTCGGCGCGACCGAGATCGCGCCCGGCGGCGCCCGCCTCCGCGACGAGCTGACCGGCGCCGCGTTCGACGTCCGGGCCAAGGCCATCATCAACGCGACCGGCGTCTGGGCCGGCGAGCTGGTCGACGACATCGCCCTGCGCCCCAGCCGCGGCACGCACCTGGTCGTGCCGCTCGACCGCCTCGGCGGCCTCGCCGGCCAGCTCACCGTCCCGGTCCCGGGCGAGCGCAATCGCTGGGTCTTCGCGATCGCTCAGCGCTCCGGCGTGGCCTACGTCGGCCTGACCGACGAGGCGCAGCCCGGCCCGATCCCGGACGTCCCGGAGGCGCCCGAGCACGACGTCGACTTCCTCCTGGACACGCTGAACGCCACGTTGGCGCGGCCGCTGACGCGCGCCGACGTCGCCGGGACCTACGCGGGCCTGCGGCCGCTGGTCGAGCGCGGCGGCGACGCGCGCTCCTCCGACCTGTCGCGCCGCCACGCCGTGATCCGCTCCGGCCGCGGCCTCGTCAGCGTCGTGGGCGGCAAGCTGACGACCTACCGCCGGATGGCGCAGGACGCGGTCGACGCCGCGGTCGCCGACGCCGGCCTGACCGACGCCGCCGGACCCTGCCGGACCGCCCGCCTCCCGCTCGTCGGCGCCGCGCCCCGCGACGCGCTGGCCGCCGTCGTCGCGCCCGGGCGCCTCGTCGACCGCCACGGCACGCTCGCGCCCGACGTCCTCGCGCTGGCCGGCGGCGACCCCGACCTGCTCCAGCCGCTCCTGCCAGGCGGCGACGTCCTGGCCGTCGAGGTCCTCTACGCGGCCGAGCACGAGGGCGCGCTGGACGCCGACGACGTCCTGGACCGCCGCACGCGCATCGGCCTCGTCGCCGCCGACCGCGACCAAGCGCGTCCAGCCGTCCACGCGCTGCTGGCGAGAAGTGGTCAAGCTTCCGCGGCGTGACCGACGCCACGACCGGGGCCATCCTCGACGCGACCCGCGCCTCCGTCCTCGACTTCGGGATCCGGCGCACCACGCTCACCGACGTGGCGCGCCGCGCCGGCGTGAGCCGCATGACCGTCTACCGGCGCTACCCGGACGTCGACGCGGTCCTGCGCGACCTCATGACGCGCGAGTTCGGCGCCGCGATGGCGGAGGTCGCCAAGGACCTCAGCGGCGACACCGGCCGCGAGCGCGTCTCCGGCCACATCATGGCCTCGGTCGAGGCGTTCCGGGCCAGCCCGTTGATGACCAAGATCATCGAGGCCGAGCCGGAGCTCCTGCTGCCCTACGTGCTGGGCCGGATGGGCGAGACGCAGCGCGCCGCGGTCGGCCTGCTCAGGCAGGAGCTGGCCGACGGCCAGGCCGACGGCTCGATCCGCCCGGGCGACGTCCGCGTCATGGCCCAGGCGCTCCTGCTGGTCGCGCAGTCGTTCGTCCTCAGCGGCTCGATCGCCGAGGACGTGCCCGAGCTGGCGCTGCGCATCGAGCTCGCGCGGCTCATCGAGGCGGTCCTCACGCCATAGACGGCGTCAGGCGATCGCCTTCAGGAACGTGATCGCCAGGAGCAGGAGCACCAGCACGGCCAGGATCGCCGCGGTCCGGGCCGCCCAGTCGGCGCGCGCGGACTGGGTCGCGTGCCGGCGCGGCGCGCGGACCGGCGGCGCGACGACGCCCGCCGGCTCGACCAGCGCGCGGTCGCGCTCCTCCTCGGCGGCGGCGACCTCGCCGCGCATCGCGTCGATCCGCTCCTGCGCCCGCTGGCGCTCGCGCTCGGCGGCGCGCTCCTGCGCGTCCTGCAGGTCGGCGCGGGCCCGGTCGCGCTCCTCCAGCGCCTGCTCGCGGCGGCGCGCGGCGCCCTGGGCGGTCGCGTCACGCTCCTCCAGCTCCCGGCGCAGGAGGTCGCGCTCGCGCACCACGCGGTCGCGCTCCGCGACGGTCGCGTCACGCTCGGCGACCGCGGCGTCGCGGGCGGCCAGGGCCTCGTCGCGCTGGCGCAGCTCGCCCCGGATCGCCTCGCGCGCGGGCCGGGCGTCGCGCTCGGCGCGCAGCTGGGCGACCTCGGCCCGCAGCGCCTCGCGCTCGGCGTCGCCGTCGCGCGCCTGGTCCTCGCGCTCGC
>DATDMD010000226.1:0-8803 GCA_036518975.1 Baekduia sp. | reverse complement strand
CGCGCACCCATCTCGTCTACGGCGAGTGGCTGCGGCGCGAGCGCCGCCGCGCCGAGGCCCGCGAGCACCTGCGCACCGCCTGCGAGATGCTCGACGCGATGGGCGTCGCGGCGTTCGCCGCGCGGGCGCGCCTGGAGCTGCAGGCCACGGGCGAGACCACGCGCCGCCGGGTCGTCGAGACGCGTGACGAGCTGACGCCCCAGGAGGCCCAGATCGCGCGGCTGGCGAGCGAGGGCCTCTCCAATCCGGAGATCGGCGCGCAGCTCTTCATCAGCCCGCGCACCGTGAAGTACCACCTGCACAAGGTGTTCACCAAGGTGGGCATCAGCTCGCGGCACGAGCTGGCGGCGACGCTGTCGGCCGAGGCCTAGCGCTCGAGCCCGGTCATGGCGGACGCCGCGGTGACCGCGGCGATCCCGACCCACTGCAGCCCGTCGATCTGCTGGCCGAGCGCGACCAGGCCGAAGAGGGCGGCGACGGCGGGCTGGGTGCTGGAGAGGACGCTGAACGTGCGCGCCGACAGCCGGGACAGCGCGTGCGCCTGCAGCGAGTACGCGATGACGTCGGTGAGCAGGGCGACGACGACGCAGAGCCCGAGCGCCTTCCACGTGAACATGCCGGCGTGGTCGACCGCGATCCCGTACGGAAGGGCGATCACGGCCGCGGCGATGGTGATCGTGGTCAACGCGCCGACCCGGTCGCCGGCCTCGCCCGCGCGCGGGAACAACATGATGTACAGCGCCCAGGTGATCCCGGCGACCACCGCGAGCGCGGCGCCGAGCGCGTCCCACTCGCCTCCGGCGGCGGCGTTGCTCGCCAGGACGACGCCGGCCGCCGCCACGAGCACCCAGAGCAGGTGGTCGAGCCGCCGCGAGCCGGCGAAGGCCAGCGCGAGCGGACCGCAGAAGAACTCCAGGGTGACGACGACGCCGAGCGGCAGCCGGTCGATGGCGGCGTAGAACGTGAGGTGCTGCACGACGAGCACCAGGGCGATGCCGGCCATGAGCGCGAGCTGGCGGCGCCCGGCGGGCAGCGACGGCCGTCGCCAGAGCGCCAGGAGCATGGCGCCGAACGCGACGCGCAGCGCGACGGTCCCCGGGACCCCGGCGATCGGGATGAGGTTGCGCGCGACCGTCGAGCCGCCCTGCAGCGAGACCGCGCCGCCGAGGACCATGGCGGGCGCGGCCGCGGTCGCGTCCGCGCCGCGGGAGCCAGGCTCGACGGTGCCGGCCTCGCTCATCGCGCCGCCGCTCCGGCGAGCACGCCGGACAGCTCCTTGCGGGAGCTGACGCCGAGCTTTCCGAAGACCTTGCGCAGATGCCACTCGACCGTGCGCGGGCTGAGGAACAGCTGCGTGCCGATCTCGCGGTTGGTCTGCCCGGAGGCCGCCAGCTGGGCGATCTCGGTCTCCTGAGGCGTGAGGTCGTCGAGCGCGTCGGGGCTGCGCCGCCGCACCGTCTCGCCCGTCGCGATGAGCTCGCGCCGGGCGCGGTCGGCGAAGGCGTCGGCGCCCATCGCGGCGAGCATCTCGTGCGCGGCGCGCAGCTGCTCGCGGGCGTCGACCCGGCGCTGGCGGCGGCGCAGCCACTCGCCGTAGACCAGGTGCGTCCGCGCCAGGGCGGAGCGGATGCGCGTCCGGCTCAGGAGCGCGATCGCCTCGCGGTACCGCTCCTCGGCGCCGTCGCCCTGGTCCAGGAGCGCCGCGCAGCGCGCCGCGAGCCCGAGCGCCCAGTCGGTGCCCGACGCCGCGGCGATCGCGGCGAGCTCCCGCGCGGGCTGCCGGGCGCGGTCGACGTCGCCGCCGCGCACCGCGGCCTCGACGGCCTCGGGCAGCGTCCAGCACGCGATGCCGATGTCGTGGGGGTGCCCGCCGGCCCGGCTGGCGTAGAGCAGGGCCTCCTCGTAGCGGCCGGCGCCGTTGCACGCCAGCGCGGCCAGGAAGTCGGTGGCGACGAGCCACTGGCCGTGACCGCGGTCGATCGCGTCGGCGCGTCGCGACTCGATCAGGGCGACGGCCTCCTCATGGCGCCCGCGCCACGCCGTCAGCCACACCGACCGGTCGAGGCTCGAGCGCGAACGCGCCGCCGTGATCGACGCCGTGAGCTGGTCGACGAGCTCCAGCGCGGTGTGCAGCTGACCGCTGAGCAGTTCGTAGGTCAGCCGCTCGGCGAGCGCCATCGGCATCGCCGCCGTCGCGCCGGTCTGGTGGGCGCGCCGCAGCAGCAGCGTCGTCTGGCGATCCCAGGCGGCGTCGTCGGCCAGCGCCCGGGCGGCCACGCAGCCCAGCCGCAGCGCGGCCGGGGACGCGTCGGCGGCCACCGCGGTCAGCGCCCGGCGCAGGGCCGGTGCCGCGGCGCCGTAGCCCTCGACGGCGAGCAGGCCGGCGCCCTTGAGCAGGTCGTCGCCGAGCGGCGCCCGGTCGATCGCCGCCGCGACGTCGAAGATCGTGCGCTCGCGCGCCAGGGCGCCGGTCGACAGCGCCGCGAGAAACGCCTCCCGGTACCCGTCGGCCGCGTTCGGCCCGTCGCTGAGCCGCATCTTCCCGGCCGCGTCCAGGAGCGGCGCGACCGACTCGGCGCCCTGCGTCGTCGAGTGGGTGATGCGCCCGCGAACGGCCTGGGCGCGGGTGCGGGACTCGTCGTCCAACGGGCCGGCCTCGGCGAGCGCCAGCAGGCGCATCGACGCCTCCTCGGCGCCGGCCTCATGCGTGATCTCGGCCGCGGTCAGCGCGCGTCGGGCCCGCTCGGGCGCCGCCGGGGTCAGGTCGACCGCCCGCTGGATCAGGGCGGCGGCGACGGCCGTGCCGGCCCGCGACAGCGCGCGCACGGCGGCGGCCTCGAGCGTCGTCGCGACGGCCTCGTCGGGCCAGGCCGTCGCGTGGCCCCGATGCCAGACGGTGGACTCGGCGTCCATGACCGCGTCGGCACCCGCGGCGAGCGCGTGGTGGGCGTCCCGGCGCTGCTGCGGCGTGGCGGCCGCGTGCACCACGCGCCGCAGGTGCGGGTCGCGAAAGCGCACGAGGCCGTCGATGGCGAGCAGCCCCGCCTCGACGGCGGCGCCCGCCGCCGCGGCGTCGACGCCCGCGCCGCGCGCGGCGCGGAGGACGACGGCCGGATGGCCGAACGGCTCCAGCGCGGCGATCAGGAGCAGCCGGCGGGTGGCGACCGGCAGGCGGTCCACCTGCCGGAGCGCGTCCTCCGTCGCGCGGCCCTCGATCGGGGCCGCGAGCGACAGCCCGAGACCGCCCGCCGCCGCGTCGGCCCCGACGTCGCGCAGGGCGTCGAGCAGCGCGCCGGGGTTCCCGCGCGCCTCGGCGACGATGCGCGCGTGGACGCGGTCGTCGAGCGGGCTGGCGACCGCGCCGCGCAGGACGGCGCCCGCGTCGGCGTCGTCCAGCCCGGCCACGCGCATGGTGGGCAGCGAGCCGAGGTCCTCGTCGTCGCAGGGCTCACGCACCGCGACGACGGCCGCGATCGGCTGCGCGCCCATCCGCCGGACCGCGACGCCGAGCGCCTGGGCCGAGGCGCGATCCAACCAGTGAGCGTCGTCGATCAGGCAGAGCAGCGGCCGCTCCCCGGCGAGGTCGGCGAGCAGGGACAGCAGGCCGAGCCCGACCAACAGCGGGCTGGGCACCGACGCTCCACGCAGGCCGAGGGCGCTCTGCAGCGCCTCGGCGTGGGTGGCGGGCAGCCGGGCGAGCCGGTCGAGCGCCGGCAGGCAGAGCTGGTGCAGGCCGGCGTAGGGCAGCCGCGTCTCGGTGGGGACGCCCGTGACGCGGATGACGCGGCAGCCCGCCGCGCGCTCGGCCAGGTCGTCGAGCAGCGCGGTCTTGCCGGCGCCCGCCGCCCCGCGCGCGACGAGCACCTGCCCGCGCCCGGCCCGCAGCGCGGCGAGCAGGTCGTCGAGCTGCTGGCGCTCGCGGTGGCGGCCGCGCAGGGTGCCGTGGCCGGCCGCCGGCCAGGGGTCGCGCCCGGCGCCGTCGCCGGCGACGGCGAGGTCGCGGGCGTCCCGGAGGTCCGGCTCGTGCGCGACGACCGCGAGCCGCGGACCGCGGCCGTGGTCGGGCTCGTCGGCGGTGAGCGGCGCCGGCGACGCCGCGGCGGTGCGGCCGGGAGTCACGACACGCCCCCTCGCCGGTCGAGCTCGGGTGTCCCTTCGGCGGCCAGCTGCGCCAGGGTGGTCGGCGCGACGTCCACGACCTCGTCGCCGTAGCCGGACAGGATGCCGCGCGAGCCGTGCGGTGGGAACGACGGCTCCTGGCGTGCGGTGACCACCTCGACCAGCGCGGGCCCGGGCGCGTCGAACGCCGCACGCAGGCCCGAGTCGAGGTCGGCGGCATGGTCGATGCGGACGGCGTGCAGGCCGATCGCCCGGGCGATCGCGGCGAAGCTCGCGACGGACCCGGACGCGCCGTCGTTGTAGACCACCACCTTGACCGGGAGCTGCCGCTCGCCGAGCGTGAGCAGCTCGCCGAGCAGCAGGCCCAGCCCGCCGTCGCCCGCGAGGGCGACCACCTGGCGGCCCGGGTGCGCGGCCTGCACGCCCAGCGCCTGCGGCACGGCGCTGGCCATCGCGCCGTGGTGGAACGGCCCGATCAGCCGCCGCCGGCCGTTCATGGTGAGCCGGCGCGCCGCCCAGAGCGTGGGCGTGCCGGCGTCGGGCAGGAGGACGGCGTCGTAGGCCGCGACCCGGTCGATCGCCGCGGTCAGCGCCCGCGGGTGGATCGGGCCGTCGGCCTGGTGACGGGCGGCGGCCTCACGGTCGCAGCGCTCGCGGGCGACGCGGTAGTGCTGGACCATCTGGTCGAGGTGGGCGGCGTCGCGGCCGCCCACCAGCCGGGGCAGGAGGGCGTCGATCGTGTCCTTGACCGTGCCGACGAGCGGGACGTCCGCGGCGGCGCGCCGGCCGATGCGCTCGCCGCGGCGGTCGACCTGGATGATCCGCGCGCCCTCGGGGAGGAACGGCCGGTAGGGGAAGTCGGTCCCGAGCATCAGCAGGACGTCGCAGTGCTCCATGGCCCGGTACCCGGACGCGAAGCCGAGCGGCCCGGTCATCCCGACGTCGTAGGGGTTGTCGTGCTCGACCCACTCCTTGCCGCGCAGGGTGTGGACGATCGGGGCCTTGAGGCGCTCGGCCAGCGCGACCAGCTCGTCGTGCGCGCCGCGGCAGCCCGCCCCGGCGAGGATCGTGACCCGCGTGCCCGCGTTGAGGAGGTCCGCGGCGGCGAGCAGCGAGGCGTCGTCGGGGCGGACGAGCGCGGCGGCGGGGCGGATCGCCCGGACGCGGGCGGCGTCGCCGGCGCGGTGGCGGAAGACCTCGCCCGGGACGACCACCACGGCGACGCCGCGGCGCTCGAGCGAGTGGCGCATCGCGATCTCGAGCACGCGCGGCAACTGCTCGGGAACGCTGACCAGCTCGGCGTAGACGCTGCACTCGCGGAACAGCTCCTGCGAATGGGTCTCCTGGACATAGCCGCCGCCGATCTCCGCGCGCGGGATCTGGGCGGTGATCGCCAGCACCGGGACGCCGCTGCGGCTGGCGTCGAAGAGCCCGTTGACGAGGCGGACGCCGCCGGGGCCGCAGCCGGCGGCGCACACGGCCAGCTCGCCGGTCATGGCCGCCTCGCCCGCCGCGGCGAACGCGGCCGACTCCTCGTGGCGCACGTGCTCCCACGCCACCTCGCCGTGACGGCGGATCGCGTCGGTGAAGCCGTCGAGCGCGTCGCCCGGGAGGCCATAGACGCGGCGCACGCCGGAGGCCCGGAGCGTCGCGACCATCGTGTCGGCCACCGTGGCGTGGGGATGGTCGCCGTTGCGCGCGTCGGTGGGTGCCGGAGGGGAGAGGGGCATGGCCGCAGTCTCGGCGAGCGCCGTCGCGCTCACATCGGCCACAGGACAGTCCAGGTGGCCAGTGTCCCGTCGCCGGCACCCGGAGGCGGCCCGGGACGGCGACGGGCGCGACGGAGCGCCGCCTGGGCGACCGTGGCTGGCATGAACAGACGCAGCAGCGACATCATCGACACCGACCTCGTCAAGGTCGCCTACGCCCACGACCAGGTCGGGGCCGAGTTCCTGCAGGGGCTCCTCGAACGCGAGCGGATCCCGTCCGTCGTCCGCCGGGCCCCCGGCTTCGATGTCCCGGACCTCCTCGCCGCCGGCCCGCGCGACGTGCTCGTCGCCGCCCACGACGCCGCGCTGGCGCGCGAGATCCTGCACATGGACGACCCCGACGCGGACGCGGCGTCGAGCGCCGTCGGGCCGCGGCCGTCGCGGCTGCTCGCGGCGCTCCTCATCGCGCTGGCGCTCGTCGCCGCAGTGGTGTGCGTCGGCGTCGACGTGCTGGCCTGATCGCGAAGGCTCGTCGCGGATGTCCGCACACGCCGCCGCCGGCGCGCCGACGCTGCGCGTGGATCTCGAGCGCGACCGCCTGCACCAGCGCGCCGCGCGCCTGGACCGCGTGGTCGCGGCCCTTCGCGCGCGGGCGCGCGCGTACGGAGACGCACAGGTCCCGCGGCCGCTCAGCCTGTCCCTGGCGGAGTTCCAGGACGAGCTGGCCGCGGTCCGCGCACGCCTGGAGGCGTCGCCCCAGGGCTGACGCCTCCAGGCGGCGCGGTCGTCGCGTCAGGCCGCCGCGGCCTGCGCGGCGGCCTGGAGGATGACCTCCGCCACCTCCGAGGGGCGGGAGACCGCGAGGGCGTGCGACGCGCCTGCCAGCTCGACGGTCTGCCGCGCGCGCGCCCGCAGCGCCATCGCGCGCAGCGCCGCGGGCGGGATGTTCAGGTCGAGGTCGCCGTGGACGGAGGCCGACGGGACCTCGGCCCAGAGCGGACGATCACCCGCGGGCTCCTCCAACGCGGCCTGCGCGACCGGGCGCTGCGTCGCCGCCATCAGCGCGGCCTCGACCCTGGACACGTCGGCGGCGAACTGCGCGTGGAAGCGCTCGCGCGAGATCGCCAGGTCGACGGACCCGTCCGCACGGGGCAGGGGCTCGAGGGCCGCGCGGAGGGTGCTGACGGGGAACCGCGACGAGAGCTCCAGGCAGCTCTCGCCCGGCGCGGGCGCGAAGGCGGCGACGAAGACCAGCGCGCGGATGTCGGTCGCCGATCGCCGCGTCGGCGGCGACGCCGCGCAGCGGGTTGGCGGCGGCGATCGCCCGGCGATCGGCGCGCAGCAGCGCGTCGATGACGCCGTTCCAGCTGGAGGACTCGGCGAAGGCGCCGTGGACGAGGATGGTGGTGGGCTGCATGTTCGGGTCCTTTCGGGGTTCGAGGTCGGTGCGGTCCCGCGCCGACCCCGCGGGGCTGGCGCCCGGCGGGGTCGGGGTGGGCGGAGGGTGCGCTCAGCGGGCCGGCTGCGCCCAGAAGGCGCAGCGGTGGCGGGCGGCGACGTCGGTCACGACCTTCGGCTGCGGGGCCACGAGCGAGAGCACGTCGGCGGTGCCGCTCGCGAACTTCGGCCACGCGACGGTGCCCTGACCGGAGGCCGGATCGCCGCCGGCGGCGAACGCGCCCCACGCGGCGCGGATCGAGCCGCCCAGCCGCTCCTGCGCCGCGGTCAGCGGGCCCGGCAGCGGCGCGTCGGGCAGGCCGAACAGGAACTGCAGCTCGGTCTGGTGCGTGGCCTCGGTCGGCGTCGCGATCTGCGGGACGAAGCGCTCAGGGGCGCTGTCCTCGTTGAACTCATAGGCGTAGGTCGGGACGCCGCGGGCGGCGGTCCAGCGGTCGACCTGCAGGGCCGGGCACGTGAAGTTCGCGTCGGTCTGCAGCTGGCTGAACGCGACGACCGGCGAGGAGTAGGCGCTCAGCGGGTACTCCGCCGCGATGGCGGCGGCGCCCGTCGCGGACACGTCGAAGCTCGACGCGATGACGCGCTGGTAGCTGTCGGCGGTGACCGGCTCCGACAGCGCCTCGCCCATGCCGTTGGTGACCGTCGAGCCGAGGGCGAGGAGCAGCCGCTCCTCGTCGTGGTTGGTGCCGTTGATCACCGGCACCCGCGCGAAGCGCCCCGCGGCCAGCGCGGTGCCGACCGACTCCTTCAGCACCGACCCGTCGACCACGCCCGGGATCAGGTTGGCCGGGGTGGCGGCCACGAGCGCCGCGGCCGGGAGCCGGCGCAGGCAGTCCGCGCTCTGGTCCGGGCAGCCGGCCTTGGCGGCCAGCGCCTCGCCGTCCTTCTCGGCGGCGGCCAGCGGCTGCTGCTTCAGCGCGAACGCGCCGCTCTCCACGATCGCGCGCGAGAACAGGCCGCGCGAGCCGGGGGCGACGAGGTGCTCGAGGACCGCCAGGCCGCCGGCGGACTGGCCGGCGATCGTGACCGCGTGCGGGTCGCCGCCGAAGCGCGCGATGTTGTCCCGCACCCAGCGCAGCGCCGCCTGCTGGTCCATCAGCCCGTAGTTGCCGGACGCGCCGCCGGGGCGGTCGGCCAGCGCGGGATGGGCGAGGAAGCCGAGCGCGCCGAGCCGGTAGTTGACGGTGACGACGACGGTGCCCGCGGCGGCGAGCTTGGCCGGGTCGTAGTCGCGGGCCGCGCCGAGCACGAACCCGCCGCCATGGAACCAGACCAGGACGGGGCGGCCGTGACCGCGCTGGGTGTTGACCGACGGGGTGGAGACGTTGAGGTACAGGCAGTCCTCGCTGGTCTCGCCGGCGGTGAACGGCGTCTTGGGCTGCGGGCAGTTGGGGGCGAACCGCGTCGCGTCGCGCACGCCGTGCCACGCGGCGGGCGCCCGCGGCGCGCGCCAGCGGTGCGCGCCCGTCGGGGGCGCGGCGTAGGGCACGCCGCGGTAGGCGAGGCCGCCGGGGACG
>DATDMD010000225.1:0-16985 GCA_036518975.1 Baekduia sp. | reverse complement strand
CGCCCCGCCGATCAAGATGGTGTCGATGCTCTGGATGGTGCCGGCCATCGGGTTCTCCTCCGCGTGGGTTCGCTGCGACCGCCGGCGAGGCTAGCCGCGCGCCGGGCCGATGTCAACGACTGTGTTGAGGACTGCGCCGGGCACGTTAGGCTCCAATCCCCCACCCACGAGCGCAGCAGGAGGAAGCCCCATGGAAGACGGCCTGATCGTCATCTCGATCGACGTCGCCGCCGGTGCCGAGGACGCGTACCACGCCTGGCACCAGGCGCACATCCGGGAGGTCGTCGACGCCGTCGCGCCGATCGTCGGCGCGCGGCGCTACGTGCTCGGCGCGCCCGAGAGCGGAGCGCCGCCGTGGCCGACCGCGCGCTTCCTGGCCGTCTACGAGGTCGCCGGCGGCGACGTCGCGGCGGCCCGCGCCGCGATCGCCGCCGCGTCGGCCGACGGGCGCATCACGCCGCCCCCGGCCGGCGTCGTCGCGGGCGCGGTCACCCTCCCCTACGTCGCGGCGGCCGAGGAGGTCTGATGATTTTTCAACGGATGCGTTGACGTAGTATGGTGCCGCCACCAAACGAGGACGGGAGAAGATCGCGTTGCCCATTTTCACGCTCCGCGACGGCGGCCGGATCCGCTACGAGATCATCGGCAGCGGCGTGCCCATCGTGGTCACCCCCGGCGGCACCGCGGGGCTCGACGAGCTCTGGCCGATGGCCCACGAGCTGTCGCGCCACTTCCAGGTGCTGCTGTGGGACCGGCGGAACACCGGGCTCTCGGACATCTGCTTCGACGGACCATCCGAAGGCCAGATGTGGCGCCAGGACCTCGCCGAGCTCGTCACGGGCCTCGGCGTCGGCCCGCTGCACGTCCTCGGCGGCTCGGGCGGCTCGCGCATGTCGCTGTTCTTCGCGATCGGGAACCCCGACCTCGTCCGCCGGCTCGTGGTCTGGAACGCGGTCGGCGGCTGGTTCGCGGGCGCGATCCTCGCCGGCGGCCGCTACACGCCGATGATCCGCGCCGCGTGGATCGGCGGCATGGAGGCGGTCGCCGAGGTCCCGCAGATGGCCAAGCTCATCGCTGACAACCCGCGCAACCGCGAGCTGCTGATGGCGTGGGAGCCCGACGCGTTCATCACGCGCCTGAAGGAGTGGGCGCGCTTCTACCTGCCCGAGGGCGACAAGGTCCTCACGGGCGGGATGACCGAAGAGCAGCTGCGCGGGCTGAAGATGAAGACCCTGATCTTCCAGGGCGGCGACGACAGCCACCCGCCCGAGCTGTCCGAGGCGTACCACCGGCTGATCCCCGACTCGCGCCTGATCGAGCCCGCGCGCTGGGACAGCCACGACTGGTGGTCGCTGTGGACGAAGAACGAGCACTTCGCCGTCTGGCGCGAGCTCGTGCCCGAGATCGTCGAGTTCCTGCAGGAGGGTTAGGACCATGAGCGACTTCACCGGCAAGGCCGGCCTCGTCACCGGGGCCGGCACGGGCATCGGCCGCGCCAGCGCGATCGCCTTCGGCGCCCGCGGCGCGGCGGTCGGCGTCCTGGACGTGCGGGCCGAGGAGGCCGCCGAGACGGCCCGGCTGGTCGAGGAGGCCGGCGGGCGCGCGCTCGCCGTCACCGTCGACGTCGGGGACGAGGCCTCCGTCGCGGCGGCCGTCACCGCGGTCGTCGACGCGTTCGGCGGGCTGGACTTCGCCCACAACAACGCCGGGATCATGGGCGGCAACGCGCTGATCCAGGACCTCGCCGTCGAGGACTGGGACCGGATGATCCGCGTCAACCTCACCGGCGTCTTCTTCTGCATGAAGCACGAGCTCCCGCACATGGTCGCGCGCGGCGGCGGGGCGATCGTCAACACCTCGTCCAACGCCGGCCTCTACGCGGTCGCCGGCATGCCGGCCTACGTCGCCAGCAAGCACGGCGTCGTCGGGCTGTCCAAGGCCGCCGCGGTCGACTACGGCAAGCACGGCATCCGCGTCAACACGCTGTGCCCGGGCTCGACGCAGACGCCGATGCTCGAGGCCTACACCCACGGGACCGACGGCGTGGCGGCGCGCGTCAACGCGATCCCGCTCGGACGCCTCGGCCAGCCCGACGAGGTCGCGCTCGGCGCGGTCTGGCTGTGCTCGGACGAGGCGTCGTTCGCCACGGGGATCTCCATGTCGCTCGACGGCGGCCGGCGGGCGTGACCGCCGTGGCGTCGCAGGCGGCCTTCGGCGCGCAGACGTTCCGCCAAGTCCTCGGCCACTACCCGACCGGGGTGTGCGTCGTGACCGCGATGGCCGACGGCCGGCCGGCGGGGATGGCGGTCGGCTCGTTCACCTCCGTGTCGCTCGACCCGCCGCTCGTGGCCTTCCTGCCCGACCGGTCGTCGACGAGCTTCCCGAAGATCCGCGAGGCCCGCTCGTTCTGCGTCAACGTCCTCGGCGCCGACCAGGAGGGCGTGTGCCGCGCGCTGGCGGCCAAGGGCGAGGACAAGTTCCGCGACGTCGCCTGGGCGCCCGGCCCGTCCGGCAGCCCGGTGCTCGACGGCGCCGTCGCGTGGATCGACTGCGACCTGGAGAGCGTCGCCGACGCGGGCGACCACTACATCGTGCTCGGCCGCGTCCGCGCCCTCGACGTCCACCACGGCAGCCTGCCGCTGCTGTTCTTCAAGGGCGGCTACGGCAGCTTCACGCAGCCGTCGCGCGCGGCGGTCGCGGAGTTCGACCTCGTCGCGCAGCTGCGGCTGGTCGACCTCGCGCGCGGGCCGATGCAGCAGCTCGCCGACGCGCTGCGCGTCGAGGTGCTCGCGGTGTCGCTCGTCGGCGAAGACCTCGTCGTGCTCGGCAGCGCCGGCGAGCCGCGCACGCGCCCGGTGCCGACCCGCCTCGGCCAGCGGATCCCCCACATCCCGCCGATCGGCAGCGTCTTCGCCGCCTGGGCGCCGCCGCCCGTGGTCGACGCGTGGCTGGAGCGGGCGCCCGAGCCGACGCCGGAGCGCACCGCGCTGCTGAGCGCCGGCCTCGCGCGCGTCCGCGAGCGCGGCTGGTCGATCGCCGTCGACCAGCCGAGGGTGCGCGACCTCGAGGCCGCGGTCTTCCGCCACGCCGATGGTCCGGACCGTGACCCGTCGGTCCTGGCCGACGCGCTCTCCGGAGCGGTCGGCGCCTACGAGCCGGCCGTCCTCGACGGCCCGCTCGCGCCGAGCAACATCATGGCCCCGATCCGCGACTCCGCCGGCGGCGTCCCGCTGGCCCTGGCGCTCTACGGCCTGCCGGGCACGCTGAGCGCGGCCGAGATCGCGAGCTTCGCCGACCGCCTGACGACGGCTGCCGCGGCGGTCGGCGCGGTCCTGCCGCCGGCCTAGCGGTCGAGGTAGATCGTGCCGTCCTCGACGACCGCGTCGTAGACACGCACGCGCGCGCGGCGCGGGTCCGCGTGGCAGCGGCCGGTCTCGACGCTGAAGTCGTAGCCGTGCCACGGGCAGCGGACGACGAACTCGTCGTCGGACAGCGCATAGCGGCCGGGCTCCGGGCTGACCACGCGCTCCAGCAGGAGGCCGTGCGACAGCCGCGCGCGCATGTGCGGGCAGAGGTCGCGCAGGACGTGGACGGTCCCGGCCGGCGTCCGCGCGACGACCACCGACATCCCGGCGACGGTCGCGGCCCGCAGCGCGCCGGGCGCGACGTCGTCGAGCGCCATCACCGCGTGGCGCGTCATCCGAGCAGGCCCGCCAGGCGCGGGTACGTGGCCAGCGCGTTCTCGTAGCGGACGCGGCGGCGCAGCTCGTCGGGCAGGCTCCCGGGCAGGACGACCGCCGCGCTGTCGGCGTCGTAGTGCGGGTAGTCGGTCGCGAAGAGGTAGACGCCCTCGGTCCCGGTCATCTCGACGAGCTGGGCGAACTCCCGCGGCGTGACCTCGGTCGCTGGCTGCGTCGCCGCCCGCACGTTGTCGCGGATGTGCTCGCTGGGCAGCCGCTTGACCCACGGGATGTTGGCGTGCATCTCGCGGTACTGCTGGTCCAGCCGCCACATCAGCCACTGGATCCAGACGATGCCGCCCTCCAACATGATGACCTTGAGCTGCGGGTTGCGGTCGAAGACGCCCTGGCAGATCAGGCTCATGAGCTGGTTGGTCGCGGCGTGCGGCGCGGCGACCGTGTGCCACTCGATCACGTAGCGCGGCCAGCCGAGGAGCGTGTTGGTCGCCGCGTCGTGGTGGAAGGCGACTGCGAGGTCGTTGCGCACGGCAGCCTCCCAGATCGGCTGGTAGGCCGGATCGCCCCACTGCACGTGCGTGGCGAGCGGGAGGACCACCTGCACGATCTGCGGGTGCGCCGCGACGCGGTCGATCTCGCGCGCGGCGAGGTCGGGCCGCTGCGCCGCCACGTGGACCGACCCGCGCAGCCGCGGCTCATGGTCCAGCCAGTGCTCGACCTGGTAGTCGTTGTACGCGGCCGCGAGGGCGTGCGCGAACTCCGGGTCGGTCCGCATCGACGACGGGTAGAAGACGGGCCCGTTGAGGATCGCGATCGAGACCTGCTCCTCCTCGAGCACGTAGCGACGCAGCGCCTCCACCCCGCCCTCGGCGGCATCGCTCCACTCGGCGCGCAGCGCGTTGGCCACCATCGGCGATGTGTAGGACATGGGGTTGGGCAGGCCCAGCCACATCCCGCCGTTGCCCGACAGGTAGCGCTGCCAGTGCGGGTCGAGGTACGGGATCAGGTCCCGGCCGCTGTGCCCCTGCGGCATCGGCTCGTGGACGTCGGCGTCGATCAGCAGGGTGTCGACGGGGCCGGCCCATGACGGGCCGGCCCCCGCGACGCTGGTCACTTCTGCAGGCCCTCGAAGAGCCGCGTGAGGTCGACCGGGTTCTCACCCGACAGGAGCACGGCCTTGCCGTCCTTGACGACCTTGAGGAACATGGTGTAGTTGGACATCCGCGGCGTCGCCTTCACCGGCGACGGCTGCGTGAAGTCGCTCTTGCCGGCGACGCCCACCGGGTCGAACACCGTCTTGTTGAGGGCGTCGAACAGCGTCTCCTTCGTCACCTTCCCGGCCGGGATCGTGTTGGCCGCCTGCTCGAAGAGCTGGGTGCCCAGCCACTGCGAGAAGCCCTGGAGCACGAGCTCCTTGGGGTCGGTGAAGCTGTCGGCCTTCATGTCGTCGGCGTAGCGCTTCATCAACGCGGGCGCGTCCGGTGCCGGGTCGAGCGTCGGGTCGGGATGCGGTGCCGCCAGGGGCGAGCCGTCGAGCTGCTTGCCCAGCTCGGGCAGCGGGTCGCTGATGTGCGTCAGGCCGCCGAGCTTGAGGTCCTTGCCGCTGGTCTTGATCGCGCGCAGCAGCGGGGCCGTGGCCTGGTCGGGCCCGAGCGTCATGATGCAGTCGGCGCCCTGGCCGATCGCCTTCTGGACCACCGGCGTGAAGTCGGTGGCGTTGGCCGCGAAGCGCGCCTCGCCGGCGAACTGCGCCTTCGCATAGGCGATGCCCGCCTTGGCGAACGCGAAGTACGGGTCGTAGGCCTTGTCCTCGAAGCCGGTCGTCGTGATCTTCTTGCAGCCTTCGCGCGCCATCGCGACGGGCGGGCCGGCGACGTAGGCCTGTGGCGAGTAGGCCACCGGGAACGCGTACTTGCTCGTCCAGTCCTGCGGCACGGTCGGCCCGTTGCCGACCATCGGGATCTTGGCGGCCTCGATCACCGGGTAGAAGCCGGCCCCGCCGATGAGCGCGTACGGGCCGACGAGCGCGATGTCGCCCTCCTTCACGGCCTGCTGCGCGCACTGCGCGGCCTTGTTGGGGTCGTTGCCGTTGTCGCACTTGGACAGGACGATCTTCGACCCCTTGATCCCGCCGCGGCGGTTGATCCCATCGATCCCGGCCTGGACCGTGTCGTAGATCTGCGGGTACGCGTAAGCAGGTGCGTTGATGGGCGCGCTGACCATCACCTTGATCGGCGGACCGCTGAGCTTCTTGCCGCCGGTCGACGCGGACGCCGACGCGCCGCCGCCGCCGCTGTCGTCGCTGCTGCTTCCGCAGCCAGCGCCCACGACCGCCAGGACGCAGAGCCCAAGGGCCCCGCACGACTTCCATCGCATGCTCTCTCCTCACTTGCAGGCTGGCGCGATCCGCTTGGGGGACCAGCCCCCCAAGGGGACCAACATGACCCGTCGCCGCTCCGCGGTGCACCACTGCTTGCGCGGTGGAGCGACACTAGGCGAGTCGGACCACCGCTGTCAACACTAATGTTGCCTACAGTTCGAGATGCAGGCGCACGGGCGCCCGGATCAGCCAGTTCGTCCCGTAGTCCAGCTCGTCCTCGGTCTCGATCACCCGGTAGCCGGGGATCTGGTCGAAGATCCGGTTGAGGATGATCTCGGCGTTCGCGCGGGCCAGGTGCTGGCCGATGCAGACGTGCGTCCCGAAGCCGAACGCGATGTTCGGCAGCGACGCCCGGAAGACGTCGAAGACGTCCGGGCGCTCCCAGCGCGACGGGTCGCGGTTGGCGGCGCTGGGCAGGCCGACCATCTGGCTGCCGGCGGCGACCGGCACGCCGCCCAGCTCGGTGTCCTCGGAGGCGACGCGCATCACCGGGCCCACGACGCCCGAGTACCGGAGCAGCTCCTCGATCGCCTGCGGGATCAGCGCGCGGTCGGCGACCAGCGCCTCGAGCTGCTCGGGATGGCGCGCGAGCACGTTCATCGCGTTGGTCAGGAACTTGGCCGTCGTCTCGTGCCCAGCCATGAAGACCGACGCGATCTGCGCGCGCTGCTCGTCCTCGGCGAGCGTCTCGACGACCGGGGAGTGGGCGAGCAGCCCGATGAGGTCGCTGGTGTCCCCCATCGCGCGGCGCCGCGCGAGCTGCTCGCCGCCGGCCTCGCACATCGCGCGGATGGCCTGGAAACCGGCCACGTCCTGCAGCTCGAGGACCGCCGCGCGCGGGCCCGTGAGCTCGTTGGAGAGCTCGGAGATGTCGTCCGCCCAGCCCTGCCACACCGCCAGCTCGTCCTGCGGGATCCCGAGCAGCCGCGTGATCAGCCGCGTCGGGATGTCGAGCGCGACCGCGTGCACCAGCTCGACGCGCTCGCCGGCGCGCAGCCGGCCGGCCAGCCCGTCGATCGCCTCGGTCGCGATCTCCTGCATCAGCTCGTGGCGCGCCAGCACGGCGTTGCGCCGCAGGTGCGGGTCCCACGAGCTGCGCGTCTCGTTGTGGCGCGGGTTGTCGTCGGCCTGGAACGCGCGGCCGTTGAACAGGTTGTCGAAGAACTCCTTGTCGGTTTCGAAGAACGCCTCGCTCACCAGCATCTTGCGCAGCTCGGCGTAGCCGGCCACGAGGTGCTTCTGCATGAGGCCGTTGAAGACGACGGGGCCGGCCTCGCGGACGCGGCGGTAGTGCGCGTGGATGTCGTGGTTGACTGCGGGGTCGGCGAAGTTGACGTCGACGCGCGCCTCGGTGGTGGCGGCCATTGCCTCTCCTCATCCGGGAGCGCGATCTTCAACGCGCTCGTTGATGCTCTCGGCGCAACGCTAGACAGGCTTGAGCGTTCGCGTCAAGCGCCGGCCGCCGTCGCGGGGCGGGCGGTGACGCCCAGCGCGGCGAACCCGGCCCGGACCTCCGCGACGAACAGGTCCGGCTCCTCGAGCGCGGCGAAGTGCCCGCCGCGCGGGACGCGGCGGTAGTAGCCGAGGTCCGGGTAGCGCGTGCGCGCCCAGCGCTCCGAGAGGCGCACGATCTCCTTGGGGAACACGCTGTAGGCGACGGGCACCGCGGTCGGCGTGAAGTCGCGCCACGGCCGGTCGCTGACCTCCCAGTACAGCCGCGCCGACGACGCCGCGGCGCCGTTCAGCCAGTAGACCATCACGTCGTCGAGGATCGCGTCGCGGCTGACGGCCTGCTCGGGATGCCCGTCGTTGTCGGTCCAGGCGTGGAACTTCTCGACGATCCACGCCAGCTGCCCGGCGGGCGAGTCGGCCAGGCCGTAGCCGAGCGTCTGCGGCTTCGTGCCCTGGATCGCGGCGTAGCCGCTCTCGGCCGCCTGGAAGGCCTGGACGCCGGCGAGGTCGGCCTGCTCCTCGGGCGTGAGGTCGCCCAGCGCCAGCAGCGCCTCGGCCGACGCCAGCGCCGAGTTGAGGTGGATGCCCAGGACGCGCTCGGGCGCCAGGTACCCGAGCGCCGTCGTGATCACGCCGCCCCAGTCGCCGCCTTGGGCGGCGAAGCGCTCGTAGCCCAGGCGCTCCATCAACGTGCACCAGGCGCGGGCGGTGCGCTCGGCGTCCCAGCCGGCGCGGTCGGGCTTGCCGCTGAAGCCGTAGCCGGGCAGCGACGGGATCACGACGTGGAAGGCGTCCGCCGCGTCGCCGCCGTGAGCGGTCGGATCGGTGAGCGGCTCGACGCACTCCAGGAACTCGACGACCGACCCCGGCCAGCCGTGCGTCAGCAGCAGCGGGACGGCGTCCGCGTGCGGCGAGCGCACGTGCAGGGCGTGGATGTCGAGGCCGTCGATGACGGTCCGGACCTGCGGATGCCGGCCGAGGCGGTCCGCGAGCCGGTTCATGTCATAGGCCTCGCACCAGTGCTCGGCCAGCTCGCGGACGTAGCCCAGCGGCACGCCCTGGGACCAGTCGTCGACGGTCTCGCGCTCGGGCCAGCGCGTGCGGCGCAGCCGGTCGCGCAGGTCGGCGACCTCCCGCTCGTCGATCTCCACGTGGAACGGCACGACGTCGGCGCTCACCTGAGGCTCCTTCTCGAGAGGGGATGCGCCATCCCTACCAGACGGACGCGGTCAACATCAACACCTGAGTTGACGCGGAGGCTCGCGCGGGCTACGGTCGTCCGCGGTCGAGCAGACAGGAGAGCTACATGTATGACTTCATCGTCGTCGGCACCGGTGCCGGCGGCGCGGTTCTGGCTGGGCGCCTGAGCGAGGACCCGGACGTCCGGGTCCTGGTCGTGGAGGCCGGCGAGGCCGACACCGCCCCGGAGATCGAGATGCCGGCGGCGGCCGGCGCGCTCATGCGCGGTCGCTACGACTGGGACTTCTCCAGCGAGACCGAGTGGGAGCTGGACGAGCGCGTCGTCCCGGTCCCGCGCGGCCGGGTCGTCGGCGGCACGACCGTCCTCAACGGCACCATCTACACCCGCGGCCAGCGCCGCGACTACGACACCTGGGCCGCCGAGCACGGCGCGACCGGGTGGAGCTCCGACGAGGTCCTCCCCTACTTCAAGCTCGCCGAGGACTACGAGCACGGCGCTGACGACTACCACGGCGCCGGCGGCCCGCTCACCGTGGCGCACTCACGCTCGCGGCACCCGCTCTGCGCGGCGTTCGTCGAGGGCGCCGTCCAGGCCGGCGTCCCGCGCAACGACGACTTCAGCGGCGCCGTCCAGGAGGGCGCCGGCTGGTTCCAGCTCATGCAGCGCGACGGCCGGCGGCTGAGCGCCGCGAAGGCCTACCTGCACCCCGCGCTCGGCCGCCCCAACCTGACGCTGTTGACGAGCACGCACGTCACGCGCATCCTCTTCGACGGGCGCCGCGCGACCGGCGTCGAGACGTGGCGCGACGGCGCGGTCGAGCGCCACCACGCGGGCGAGGTGCTCGTGTGCGCCGGGGCAATCCAGTCACCGCAGCTGTTGATGCTCTCCGGCCTCGGGCCCGCCGAGCACCTGCGCTCGTTCGGGATCGACGTGCTCGAGGACCTCCCCGTCGGCCAGAACCTCATGGACCACAACAACCTCACGGTCGTCGCCAAGACCGACGAGGAGTCCCTGATCTCCGCGTTCACGCCGGAGAACGTGGCGCTCTACGAGCGCGAGGGCCGCGGGCCCCTGACCTCCAACGCCGCCGAGGCCGGCGCCTTCCTGCGCGTCAAGCCCGGCGAGGAGGAGCCCGACTTCGAGCTCCACGGCATCAACGTCGGCTACCGCGGGCCCAACATCATCACTGAGCACGGCATCAGCATCGCCGGCTATCCGACCTACGCGGCGTCGCGCGGGACGGTCACGCTGCGCACGACCGACCCGTTCTCCAAGCCGCGCATCCAGCACAACTACCTGACCGCCGAGGAGGACGTGGTGACGCTGCGCGCCGGCATCCGCCGGATCTTCGAGATCTTCGAGGCGCCGGCGATCGCGTCGATCGTCACGGGGTTCTACGACCGTCCGGCGGACGACTCCGACGCGGCGGTCGACGCGTTCGTGCGCCGGCGCGCCGAGTGCGGCAACCACCACGCGGCGACGTGCGGCATGGGCGCGGTGCTGGACGAGCGGCTGCGCGTGCGTGGGGTCGAGGGCCTGCGGGTGATGGACGCCTCGTCCATGCCGACGCTCGTGCGCGGCAACCCGACCGGCGTGATCATCGCGATGGCCGAGAAGGCCAGCGACCTGATCCGCGGGATCGACCGGACCTCCGCGCCGGCCGCGACCGCGGCGGGGGCGTGACCATGGCCGTCACCGAGACGACCGGCGTCCCGACCGCCGAGGAGATCCTGGCGCGCGCCGAGGCGCTGGTCCCGGCGCTCGCCGCGCGGGCCGAGCGCGTCGAGGAGGAGCGCCGCGTCCCGGACGAGACGATGGAGGACCTGCGCGCCGCCGGCCTGCTCAACGCGGTCAGCCCGCCGAGCGTCGGCGGCCCCGGCCACGGCGTCCCCGAGCTGGGCCAGATCGTCCGGACGCTCGCGCACGGCTGCGCGTCGACGGCGTGGGTGTACGGGTTCCTCGTCGGCCACAACGCGATCCTCGTCCGCGACGCGCCCGACCTGCTCGACGCGAGCGGCTTCCACGCCGCCGCGGCGTCGGCCGGCATCCAGGGCAACCCGTCGGTGACCGCGACGCCCGTCGAGGGCGGCTGGCGCGTGACCGGCACGTGGAAGTTCCTCAGCGGCATCCTCAACGCCGAGCACGTCCTCCTGATCACGCTGCAGGACAACGGCGACGACGACCCGACGCCGATCGGCCTGACCGTGCCGGTCGCCGCCGGCGAGATCGAGGACGTGTGGCGCTGGACCGGCATGCGCGGGACGGCGTCCAACACGTTCCACCTGACCGGCGCGTTCGTCCCGGCCCACCGCCAGTGGAGCCTGCCGGGGCTGGAGCCCGTCAACGCGCCCGTGGTGGACTCGCGGATGAACGTCCCGACCGGCCGGCTGTTCAAGGTCATCACCAACGGCGTGGCGGTCGGCATCGCCGAGCAGGCGGTCGCCGACTTCAGGGCGCGGATCCTCACGCGCGTCGTCGGCTACGGGCAGGGCCCGCAGCGCGAGCACCGCGAGGCGTGGGCGCGCTACGCCGACGCCGTCATCCGCCTCAAGACCGCGCGGCTGCTGTGGGACGACATGGTGGACATGGTCGCCCGCACGGCGGCCCCGGACGTCGAGCTGACGGTCGAGGAGGGCGCGATGGTGCGCCTGGCCGAGTCGCGCGTCCCGGCGCTCGCACGGGAGGCGGTGCAGGTCGTGATGGACGGCTCCGGCTCGAGCGTCAACCACCTCGACGACCCGCTCCAGCGCCAGGTCCGCGACCTCGACACCGTCAAGAGCCATTCGACCCTGCACTGGGACCACGCGGCGGTCACGGCCGGCGCGACGCTCCTGGGCATCGAGGGCTACGCCGACTCGCTGATCGTCAGCTAGCGCGGTGTCCGACGCGACGCGCGCCGCGGCGGCCGTGCTGGCCGCGGTCCCGATCAACGCGGCGCTGGAGCTGACGGTGCTGCGCGCGGCCGGTGGCCACGCCGAGGTCGCGCTGGCCGGCGGCCCGGCCTGGGCGCGGGTCGACGGCGCGGCCCAGGGCGCGGCGCTGGCGGCGCTGGTCGACGCGGCCGGGCTGGCGGCGCTCGTGTCCGGCGTGGTCGCGCCGGCGCGGTTCGCGGACGAGGTGTCGGCTCTGGGGACGCACGCGACGCTGGCCTTCCTGCGGTTGGCCCGGGGTCCCGTGACCGCGCGCTGCGGGCTGGACGCCGGCACCCTGGGCGCGCTGGTGGCGCTGTCGGGCGCGGGCGGGCCCGGCGCGAAGGTGCGCCTGGACACCGACGTCGAGATCGTGGACGCCCGCGGCGCGCCCGTCTGCCGCGGGCGCTTCTCGTGGAGCCTGCGCCGGCGCTAGGCAACGGCCTCGTCACCAGGTATGTTGACGATCCCCACCACGGAGAGGAGACGCGTTGAAGCGGGTCATCACGGGCGTCAACGACGAGGGTCAGTCCTACGTCGTGTCCAGCGAGGAGCTCGAGGTCGAGCTCTTCATCGACGTCCACAACTTCACGCCGGACGACGTCCGGGGCATCATCGGCGACGTCGAGGACGGCACCACGGCCGAGTGGCTGGAGCCGCCGGCCGGCGGCATCAAGATCATGTACATCGCGCACACGCCCGTGGCGCAGATGACCGAGCCGCCGCCGGACCTGCCCGGCCTCGACGAGGAGGGCTTCCACACCACGCGGACGTTCGACATCGACTACGTCACGCACGGCGAGCTGACGATGCTGCTCGACACCGAGAAGGTCGTCCTGAACGCCGGCGACGTCGTGGTCCAGCAGGCGACGCGCCACGCCTGGCGCAACGAGAGCGACGAGCAGGCGGGCCTGCTCGCGATCCTGCACTCGCCGTCTTAGACGGCGGGCGACGGCAGCCCGGAGGGGCGCCGCGGGAAGTCGGGCGGCATGACGACGTCCCGCGGCGCCAGCTCCGCCACCGAGGCGCGCCCGAGGCCGGCGAGCGTCTCGTCGACACCGGCACGCAGGATCTCCAGGACGTTGGCGACGCCGGCCTGGCCGTTGGCCGCCAGGCCCCACAGCGCCGCGCGGCCGATCATCACCGCGCGGGCGCCGAGCGCGACGGCCTTGACGACGTCGCTGCCGCGGCGGACGCCGCCGTCGAGCACGACCTCGACGCGGTCGCCGACCGCCTCGACGACGGCGGGCAGCGCGCGGATCGCGGCCGGGGTGCCGTCCAGGTTGTTGCCGCCGTGGTTGGAGACCGAGATCGCGTCGGCGCCGGCGTCGACCGCGTGCACGGCGTCGTCGGGGTGCGTGACGCCCTTGACCATCAGCGGGCCGTCCCACTGCTCGTGCAGCCAGGCGATGTCCTCCCAGCTCGGCGGCGGCGTGGTCATCCACTCGACGTAGGCGCCGAAGAACGGCGGCGCCGGCGCGCCGGGCGCCGCCATGTTCGGCACCGTGAGCGCCGGTGGCCCGCCGGCGCGGGCGAAGTCGCGCAGCCAGCGGGGCCTGCGGGCGACCTCCGGCGCGAGCTTGACCATGGCCTTGAGGTCGAGGCGCTCGGGGATCGCGGGGCTGCCCCAGTCGCGGCGGTGGGCGAACGTCCAGTCGAGCGTCAGGATGATGCCCTTGGCGCCGCCGGCCGCGGCGTGCTCCAGGATCTGCTGGACGCGGTCGCGCGAGCCCATCCAGTACACCTGGAAGAACGTGTTGGCGTTGGCCGCGACGACCTCGCGCAGCGGCCGGCTGGCGAACGAGCTGAGGCCCATCGCGGTCCCGGCATCGGCGGCGGCGCGCGCGACGGCGACCTCGGCCTCGGGGTGCACGGCCTGGACGCCGGTGGGCGAGATCAGGACGGGGAGCGCGAGGTCGACGCCGAGGACGCTGGTGGACAGGTCGCGCCGCGGCGGGACGCCGGACGCGATCCGCGGGAAGAAGCCCAGCTCGGCGAAGGAGGCGACGTTGTCGTTCAACGTGGTCCCACGCTCGGCGCCGGCGACCAGCGCGCCGTGGACGGAGCGCGGCAGCCGGCGGCGCGCCCGGCGCTCGGCCTCGGCGACCGACTCGAACCAGTCCTTGGTGCTCGCCATCGGTCAGACGTCGGCGCGGGCGCCGCGCGCGACGCCCGCGGCCAGCGCGACGAGCTCGGCGACCGGGTCGTCGTCGCAGGGACGCGGCTGGGGCCGGCGCTTGGAGTGGTCCTGGCTGGGCGTGGGGAGCGCGCCGGCGGCGTCCCGTGCGGCCAGCGCGGCCTCGCCGTGGCCCAGGACGCACTCCGGGTCCGGCCCGTCGAGCGGCAGGCCGGTGAAGAACTTCGCGGCCATGCAGCCGCCGCGGCAGCTGTCGTAGAACGTGCAGCTCGCGCACGCGCCGGCGCTCTCGGGCTCGCGCAGGCGCGCGAACAGGTCGCTGTCGCGCCACACGCCGGCGAAGCCGCGCGGCTCGCGGACGTTGCCGGCGAGGAACTCGTCGTGGATCGCGAAGGGGCAGGCGTACACGTCGCCGATCGGGTCGATGAGGCAGACGACGCGGCCCGCGCCGCAGAGGTTCAGGCCGGGCAGCGCCTCGCCGAACGGCGCGAGGTGGAAGAACGAGTCGCCGGTCAGGACGTCGTCGCCGCGCGCGGCGAGCCAGTCGTACAGCTCGCGCTGCTGACGGGCGGTCGGGTGCAGGTCGTCCCAGACGTCGGCGCCGCGGCCGGACGGGCGCAGGCGCGTGATGCGCAGCTGCGCGCCGTAGCGGTCGGCGAGCGCCGCGAAGGCGTCGAGCTGGGCGACGTTCTGGCGGGTGACGACGACCGAGAGCTTCGGCTGCTCGAAGCCGGCGGCGTACAGGTGGTCCAGCGCGGCGATCGCCGTGGCGTAGGAGCCCGGGCCGCGAACGGCGTCGTTGACGGCGGCGGTCGCGCCGTCGAGCGAGACCTGGACGTCGACGTAGTCGGACGCCGCGAGCCACGCGGCGCGCTCGGGCGTGATGCGGCTGCCGTTGGTGGAGAACTTGACGCCGACGCGGTGAGCCGTCGCGTAGTCGACGAGCTCCCAGAAGTCCTTGCGGACCGTCGGCTCGCCGCCGCCGATGTTCACGTAGAAGACCTGCATGCGCTCGAGCTCGTCGATGACCGCCTTGGCCTCGGCGGTCGTGAGCTCGCGCGGGTCGCGGCGGCCCGAGCTCGAGAGGCAGTGCACGCAGGCGAGGTTGCAGGCGTACGTCAGCTCCCACGTCAGGCAGATCGGCGCGTCGAGGCCTTGGGCGAAGCGGTCGACGAGGCTCATCGGGCGACGATCATCCCGGTGTCGGCGAGCGTCCCGAGCGCGCGCCGGAAGGCCGGCTGCTGGGCGGTGGTGACGCCCACGGCGGCGAGCGCCGCGTCGGCCGTGTCGTGCTCGGCGAGCGCCTCGACGGCCCGCACGAGCAGCGGGTGCTTCAGAAACGACAGGCGGCGCGTCCCGAAGTGATAGGCCAACGCGCCGAAGGACTCATGGCGCAGGGCCACGCGCGCGTCGAGCGCCCAGGGGCGCTCGGTGTCGAAGGTCGGGCGCATGCGCGGCGGGCCTAGTAGACGCCGCACATGCCGTCGATCGAGACGTCCTCGACCAGCAGGTCGTCGTCGACGAGCGCGGCGTCGTCGGTCTGCGGCGGCCGCCTCTCCGCGTCCTCGGCGTCGGGCGCCGGCGCGATGGGATCGCTCATGTCTCGCTCCTCTGGGATAGTCGCTCGGACCGTGCCGCACGGTATTTACCGCAGTGGGTGCCAGAAATCAACACAAGAGTTGATCCCGTGACGACATCGATGCCGGCGGGGCGCGGGCGGCCGCCCTCGACGTCGCGTGCGCGGGTGTCGGCGGTCGCCCTCGACCTGTTCGCGCGCGAAGGCTTCGACGAGACCACGATGGACGACGTGGCGCGCGCCCTCGGGATCGGCCGGCGCACGCTCTTCCGCTACTTCGACTCCAAGAACGACCTGGTCTGGGGCGGGTTCGGGCAGGTGCTCGACCGGCTGCGCGGCGACCTGGCGCGCCAGCCCCGGAGCGTGCCGTTGATGGAGGCGCTGCGCCGCGCGGCCGCGTCGTCGAACACGTACCCGGAGGACGTGCAGGGCGAGCTGCGGACGCGCATGACGTTGATCACGACCGTGCCCACGCTGCAGGCGCACTCGATGCTGCGGTACGCCGAGTGGCGCGCGGTGGTCGCAGAGTTCGCGGGCCTACGGCTGCGGACGCCGCCCGACGCGGTCGCGCCGCAGGCCATCGCGCACGCGCGGCGCTCGCGGCGTCAACGGCCGCGTTCACCCAGTGGGTCCACGAGCCGGAGAGCGACCTATTGGCCCTGCTCGACGCGTCGTACCGGATGCTGGCCGGCGGCTTCGACCCGGCGCGGATCCGGACCGCGTCCCCGTATCGCTGAGAGCCGGTGTTAGATTGCGCTCATGGGCGGCGGTGCGGGCGGCAGGGCGTTGACGCGGCTGACGTCGCCGGCGGCCGACGACGCGCGCGATGCGCTGCTGGTCGTGCCCGTCGGGGCCACCGAGCAGCACGGTCCGCATCTGCCCCTGAGCACCGACACCGACCTGGCCGTGGCGCTCGCCGAGCGGCTGGCGTGCGTCAACGCACGTGTGGTCATCGCGCCGGCCGTCGCCTACGGATCCAGCGGAGAGCACCAGGCGTTCGCGGGGACGCTGTCGATCGGGAGCGACGCGACCGAGCTGCTGCTGGTCGAGCTCGGCCGCTCGGCGACGGAGACGTGGGAGCGCGTGTTGTACGTGTCGACCCACGGCGGCAACGCGGTGCCGGTCGCGCGCGCGGTGGACCGCCTACGCGCCGAGGGGCGCGACGTGCGGCGCTGGTCGCCGCGGTGGAGCGGCGACGCGCACGCCGGGCTGAGCGAGACCTCGTTGATGCTGACGCTCGACGCCGAGCGCGTGGCGCGAGACCGGATCGCCGACGCCGTGGGCGCGCGCGAGCCGATCGGCGAGCTGATGGCGGCGCTGCGCCGCGACGGCGTGGCGGCGGTCAGCCCCAACGGCGTCCTGGGCGACGCGACCGGCGCCTCCGCCGAGCACGGCGCGGCGCTGATGAACGCCGCCGTTGACGACCTCGTCGACTCCGTGCGGAGCTGGACCGCGTGAGCGGCCACGACGCGCCCGGCGAGGACCGGGCGGGCGTCCGGCCGGAGTCCTCGGCGCGGAGCGCGGTCGTCATCGGCGGCGCGCGCGGCATCGGCGCCGCGGCGGCGCGCGCGCTCGCGGCGCGCGGGACTGCGGTCCTGATCGTCGATCGCGCGGCGGACGACCCGCGTCTCC
>DATDMD010000224.1:0-12076 GCA_036518975.1 Baekduia sp. | reverse complement strand
GAGTCCCGGTTCGTGACCGCCACGTCGATCCAGATCGACTGCGGGATGCTGGAGAAGTACTAGGCGGTCAGCCCGCGGCGCGGCGCGAACGCGCCGCCGGCTTGGCGGCCGTGGCCTTGGCCGCCTTCTTGGCCGGCGCCGCCTTCGCGTTGCGCGCCGCCCTGGCGCGCGGCGAGGACGAGTTGCCGGCGCCCGCGGCGTGGGCCGTGAGCCCGTCGACCGCGATCGAGGCGAAAGCGCGCCCGACCTCGTCGGAGCCGACCGGCCCGTCGGGGTCGAACCAGCGATGGGTCCAGTTGACCATGCCGACGATCCCGTAGGCGGCGATGCGCGGAGAGACGTCGGCGCGGAACACGCCGGTGTCGACGCCCTCCTGGATGATCGCGATCAGCGCGCGGTCGAAGCGCTTCTGCAGCTCGCCGATGTTGCGGTCGCCCGTGCCGGACCCGCGCAGGTGCGCGGTGTCCTCCTGGACGAAGACGTAGAGGTGCGGATGGTGCTCGGCGTAGGACGCCATCAGCCCTTCCACCAGCTGCGCGAGCTTCTCGGCGGGCGGAGCGTCGCTCCTGCGGATGCGCTCGGCCATCTCGATGTTCGCGACGACCGCCTCGATGACGACCTCCTCGAACAGCTCCTTCTTGCTGCCCACGTAGTAGTACAGCGACGCGCGATCGGCCCCGGCCGCCTTGGCGATGTCGTCGACGCTCGTGGCCGCGAGGCCCTTGGTCTTGAACACCTCCGCGGCGGTCCTGATGATCTCGAGGCGGCGCGCGGTGTAGTGCGAGCTGCCCTCCGCCTTCGCGGCGGCACGTCTCTTGGCGATCCCACTGCTGGCCATGGGCGCGCGACTATACCGCTCGCCTCGGACACGGTCAGGGAAGTCCCGCCCAAACGGGCGCGCGCTGGTAGTCTTCAACATATCTGTTGATGCAGTGCGACCGAGTCCCGGAGGAGTTCCGTTGCGCCATCCCGTCAGTGACATCGCCGTCGCGGCCTATGCCAGGTTCCTGGGGCCGGACGCCACGCTCGAGGAGAGCCGCGAGGGCTTCGACCGCATCGGCGCCGACCCGCCCGCGCGGGTCGCGGTGACCGAGACCGAGGTCGGCGGCGTGCCCGGGCGATGGGTCGAGCCGCCGGAGTCCGGCGCCGCGACGATCCTGCACCTGCACGCCGGCGGCTACATCATGGGGTCGTCCTACAGCCACCGCGCGCTCGGCGCCTGGTACGCCGAGGCGGCCGAGTCACGCGTCCTGCTGCTCGACTACCGCCTCGCGCCCGAGCACCCGTACCCGGCGGCGCTCGACGACGCGCTCGCCGCCTTCCGCGCGCTGGTCGCCGACGGCGTCGACCCGGCCAAGCTGGTCGTCTCGGGCGACTCGGCCGGCGGCGGTCTGGCGCTCGCCACCGTGCTCGCGCTGCGCGACGCCGGCGACCCGCTGCCCGCGGGCGTCGTGACGATGTCGCCGTTCGCCGACCTCTCGCTGTCGGGGGACTCGATGCAGGCCCGCGCCGCGCTCGACCCGCTCGTCGCCGAGGAGGTGCTGGGCCAGTGCGTGGCGGCCTACCTGCAGGGCGGCGAGGACCCGACCGACCCGCGCGTCTCCCCCGTCTTCGGCGACTACACCGGCTTCCCGCCCATGCTCATGCAGGTCGGCACGAGCGAGGTGCTCCAGGACGACACGCTGCGGATCGCGGAGAAGGCCAGAGCGGTCGGCGTGGACATCACGCTCCAGGTCGGCTACCAGATGGTCCACATCTACCAGATGTTCGCCGACCAGGACGAAGTGCCCGAGGCGCGGCGCGACCTCGCCGTGGCCGGCCGGTTCGTGCGCTCGGTCGCGGGCGCCGTGGTGGCCTGAGCGGCCCGGCGCGCGGCAGCGTCAGACGGCGGCCGTCAGGCGCGGCGGCCGCCGTCGGAGACCGGCAGCTCCTGCGCGAGCCGGTGGCCGAGGCGATCGCGCTTGGTGCTGAGGTACGCGACGTTGTGCGGGTTGTGCGGCTGCTCGACCGGGACCTGCTCGACGACGCGCAGCCCGAACCCGTCGATCCCGTGGATCTTCTTGGGGTTGTTGGTCATCAGCCGGATGTCACGCAACCCGAGGTCCTGGAGGATCTGCGCGCCGATGCCGTAGTCGCGCAGGTCGGCCGGGAAGCCGAGCTTCAGGTTCGCGTCGACGGTGTCGTAGCCGTCCGACTGCAGGTTGTAGGCCTTGAGCTTGTTCAGCAGCCCGATGCCGCGCCCCTCCTGCGCGAGGTAGAGCAGGACGCCGCGGCCCTCGCGCTCGATCATCGACAGCGCGGTCCCGAGCTGCTCGCCGCAGTCGCAGCGCATCGAGTGGAAGACGTCGCCGGTCAGGCACTCGGAGTGCACGCGGACGAGCGCGGGTTCGGCGATCGACACGTCGCCCTTGACGAGCGCGACGTGGTGCTTGCCGTCCAGCAGCGAGCGGTAGCCGACCGCGCTGAAGTCACCGTAGCGCGTCGGCATCGCCGTCTCGACGATCCGCTCGACCAGGCGCTCGGTGCGCCGCCGGTAGGCGATCAGGTCGGCGATCGTGATCATCTTGAGCGCGTGCTGCTCGCAGTAGCCCTCGAGCTGCGGCACGCGCGCCATCGTGCCGTCGGGGTTGAGGATCTCGCAGATCACCCCCGCCGGCGTGCAGCCGGCCAGGCGCGCGAGGTCCACGCTCGCCTCGGTGTGCCCGGCGCGCTCCAGCACGCCGCCCGGCCGTGCGCGCAGCGGGTTGACGTGGCCGCCCTTGACGATGGCCTCCGGCCCCTGGGCGGGATCCGCCGCGGTCCTGATCGTGTGCGCGCGATCGGCCGCCGAGATGCCGGTGGTCACGCCGTCGCGCGCCTCGATCGTCACGGTGAACGGCGTGTGCTGCGACTGCTGCGAGGCCTCGCTCATCAGCTCGAGGTCGAGCTCCGCGCAGCGCTCGGCGGTCAGCGCCAGGCAGACCCAGCCGCGCGCCTCGGTGATCATGAAGTTGACGGCGTCCGGCGTCGCGAACTCCGCGGCCATGACGAGGTCGCCCTCGTTCTCGCGGTCCGGGTCGTCGACGACGACGACCATCCGGCCGCGCGCGATGTCCTCGAGGGCCTCCTCGATCGTCGCCATCTTGGGAGTGGGTCGCAAGGGGATCGCCATCCTGGGCCCGAGGCTACCCGCCTCCGGCAGGATTGTCAACGTACTTGTTGACGCACGTTCTCGTAGTCGACGACCGACGCCATGCCGTCGCGCAGGCTGCGGTGGTCCACCTCCAGCTCGGCGCGCGCGCGGGCGTTGTCGATCGTGCTCGGCAGCACCGGCTGGTCGTCGTCGCCGAACTCCGTCCGCGCTTCGGGGACGAGCTCCTGGACGGTCTCGGCGATCTCGCCGAACGACACGTCCGGCCCGCCCATGTCGTAGACCGAGTGCGCCAGCTCCGTGCGCTCGAAGGCGCTGACGAGCATGGCCGCGGCGTCGTCGACGTGCGCGACGCAGACGCGGATCTCGGGCCGGTAGTCCACGCGCCCGACCTCGCCGCGTGCGGCGGCGACGGCCGGGACGTTGACGCGCCGGCTCGCGATCGCCGCGCCCGGGCCGTAGATCGCGGGCAGGCGGACCGAGGTGATGACGTTGCGGCCAACGGCCGCGTTGACCTCGGCCCCGACGCCCTCGCAGAGCAGCTTGTAGGTCCCGTAGAGCCCGAACGGCGACACCCGCGTCGTCTCCGACAGCGGCGCCCCGTCGGCCGGCTGGCGGCCGTGGACGGCGGTCGAGCTGGGGAAGACGACGCGCGAAAGGTCCAGCCCGCGCGCCAGCTGGAACACGCGCCAGGCCGCGACCGCCATGACGTCGAGCTCCTTGTCCAGCCCGGGCTCGCCCGGCGCCGCGCGGTAGTACGGCCCGTAGTAGATGCCGTCGACCGGCCGCCGGCCGATCGCGGCCAGCATGGCCTCCTGGGCCGAGCCATCGCCGATCGCCCACTCGACGTCGTCCTCGACGTCGGCGAGCCGGCCCGGGCCGGGACGGAGGTCGAGCGAGACGACCTCGTGGCCGCGCTCCAGCAGCCGGCGCGTCAGCGCGGCGCCGACGAAGCCCTTGGCCCCGACGATGACGATCCGCATGCCCTAGGCCCTCGCCGCCAGGCGCTCGCGCTTCCACGCGATCGGCTGGGCGTCGACGAGCTTGGCGCCGATCGGGCGCCCGCTGAGCTGGGCGTAGTCCTTGGTCACCGCCATCACCGCCGCGACGTCGATGCCGGGGTCGAAGCCCATCCCGATCAGCATCTCCACGACGTCCTCGGTCGCGACGTTGCCGAACGCCTCGGGGATGAACGGCCAGTCGCCGCCCCAGCCGCCGAACGCGGCGTCGACCACGAGGTGCTCGAACGGCGACGTGAGCGCCGCGAAGAGGTTGGCCAGCCCGGCGCCGCGCGTGTCGTGCAGGTGCACGCCCAGGCGCTGGTCGGCCGGCAGGACGGTCGCGACTTCGGTCAGCAGCTCGTGGACCTGGAGCGGGTCGGCCTGGCCGGTCGAGTCCGAGATGATGATCTCGCCCACGCCGTCCATCGCCCAGATCTGCGCGGCGTGGTCGACGACGCGCTGCGGGTCGATCCGGCCCTCGATCGAGCAGCCGTACGCGGCGCTGACGAACACCGACACGTTCAGCCCGGCCTCCGCGGCGCGCGCCGCCGCGCGCTCGATCTGCGCGAGCAGCTCGGCGTGTGTGGCCGTCATCCGGTTGGCGGCGAGCGTCGAGGTGCTCTCGGCAAAGATCAGGAAGATGGTGTCGAGCAGGCCCTCGGCGCGCATCGCGATCGCCCGCTCCAGCCCCTTGTCGTTGGGCACGACGCCCGACAGGACGGTGTCCTCGCGCAGCGGGCCGAGCGCGCGCAGGAACGTCTCGGCGTCGGCCATCTGGGGCATCGTGCGCGGGTGGACGAAGGACACCACGTTGAGCTCGCGCGCGCCGGCCTCCTTCAGGCGCGCGAAGTAGTCGAGCTTCTGCGCGGTCGGGACCACCAGCCCGTGGGACTGGAGCCCTTCTCGCAGGCCGACCTCGCGGAAGTCGAGGCGCTTGGTGGTCACGGTCTCCTGCAGCGTGTCGGGCATTCAGCGTCCTTGGACGGGGTGGGTCAGGTGGTGGATCGCGCGCACGTCGGCGATCAGCGGCTCGCGGTGCTCGGGCGCGGCGATCGCCAGCAGGGCGTTCGCGCGGGCGCAGTCGTCGAGGCCGCGCAGGTCGGCGGCGCCGTGCTCGGTGACGACGACGTCGATCGCCTCGGCCGGCAGCGACACGGCGTGCTCGGGCAGGCGCGCCACGATCCGCGACGCCCGGCCGACGGTGGACGGCAGCGCGATGATCGACAGCCCGTCCGCGTTGCGGGCCGCACCCGCGGCGAAGTCGCTGAGCCCGGCGACGCCGCCGCGCCGGCCGTTGCGGCCGATCTCGGAGTTGGCGCGGCCGAGGAGGTCGACCTCGAGCACGGAGTTGACCGCGGTCAGCCGCGGCAGCGCGGCCAGGGCCTCGGGCGCGTGCGTGCGATCGGCGGCCCGCAGCTCCACGGCGGGATGGCCGTCGAGCCAGCGGTAGAACGCCGCGGTGCCCGCGGCGCCGGTGCCGATCGCGGGCGCGTCGGCCGCCAGCGCGCCGGCGGCCTCGAGGTCCATCAGCCAGTCGCTGATCAGCCCGGTGTGGACGCGCAGGCCGCGCCGCCGTCGCAGGAGGTGGGCCAGCGCGCCGACCCACGGCCCCATGCCGAGCTGCAGCGTCGCGCCGTCCTCGATCCAGCCGGCGACCGCGCCGGCCAGGGCGACGTCGCGATCCGACGGCGTGCGGTCCAGGACGATCGGGCCGTCGGCGGCCTCGACGGCGATCAGCTCGCCCCCCGGCTCGACGACCGAGCCCGCCCCGGTCCACGGCATCGATGGGTGCGTCTCGAGCACGACCGTCGCCGCGCGCGCGACCGCGGGCCCGACGTAGTCGACGGTGACGCCCAGCGAGGCGCTCCCGTCGTCGCGGACCGGCGTCCCGGCGCAGAGCACGACGTCCGCGGAGATCGCGCCGGACCGCAGGCCGGACGCCAGCGCGTAGAGCGACAGGCGCTCGTAGACCGCGCCGTGCGCGGCCAGCGCCTGCGTGGTGCCCAGCGGGCCGGACGGGAAGAACGTGCGCAGCGCCGCGCCGGGCAGCTCGGGCAGGTCCCCGAGCATCATGCCGACGAAGACGCGACTGCCGCGCAGGCGGTCGCGGTGCCGCGGCAGCGCGGCCAGCAGCGAGCGCGGCGCGCCGAAGGCCTGGCCGATCACGACGTCCTGCCCCGGCGACAGGGCGCGCGCGAGCGCGGCATCGACGTCCTTCGCCCTCACGTGTGCCGCGGCGTACGCCATCGCCCTCCACCTTATCCTCGCCCGAGGAGCACGTCAACGTCTGTGTTGATCATGCTCAGCGCGCGCGCAGGCCCTCGACGGCGAGCTGCGCGAACGTCGTGCCGACGTCCTCGGTCGCCAGCGCGCCCTCCGGGTGGAACCAGCGGTGGGTCCAGTTGATCATCCCGATGATCCCGTAGGCCGCCAGGCGCGGCGGCACGTCGGCGCGGAACAGGCCCTGCTCTACGCCGTCCTCGATCACGCCGATCACGGCGCGGTCGAAGCGGCGCTGCAGCCCGCGGATGTCGTGCGCGCCGCCGACCGCCGGCAGATGCTCGGCGTTCTCCTGGGCGAAGACGAACAGCTGCGGGTAGCGGTCGGCGTAGGAGCGGATGACGGCCTCGAGCAGCCGCGTGAGCTTCTCGTCGGGCGGCGCGGCGGCGTCCCGGATGCGCTCGGCGAGCTCGACATTGGCGACCAGCGCCTCGACGACGACCTCCTCGAACAGCTCGTTCTTGCTGCCGACGTAGTAATACAACGTGGCGCGGTCGACGCCCGCGGCGCGCGCGATGTCGTCGATGCTCGTGGCGGCCAGACCCTGGCGGCGGAAGACGTCCGCGGCCACCCCGATCAGCTCCCGGCGGCGCGCTCGGTACGGAGCGCTGGCCTCGGCCTTGGCCGCGGCGCGGCGGCGGGAGATGCCACTGGACGTCGCCATCGTGGCGACCATACACGCCCGCGTCACGAGCGTCATCGTCTCTGTTGATTTCAGGCGGTGGCGAGCGTGCCCGCCGTGAGCGCCGGCGCCGCCACCGTGGGCGTGTCGTCGGTCACCACGTCGACCACCAGCGCCTGCGCGCACGCCGGGCAGAAGTGCTCGCGCAGCACGACGCCGGGCTCGGACCGGCGCCGGCGCACGTACATGCGCAGCTGCGCGTAGCGCTCGTGGATCGGCGTCTCGCGGCGCGCGGCGGCGTCGCGGAAGTTCTCCCCCGCGTCGCCGAGGTCCTCGGCGCACGAGCCGCACGCCCAGCGCCCGGACTCCGTGCGGACCACCGCGACGCCGATGCTCGCGGGCGCCAGGAGGTCGCGGGTGGGCTCGGCGCCGCCGAGCCGCTCGCGCCGGAGCGCCAGGCGGCGCGCGCCGGTCGCGTCCGCGTCAACGGACCCGTCGCCGGCGAGCACGACGCCGTACGCGGCCTCGGCGTGGTCGGCGGTGACGTAGCGGCCGCGGACGTCCTCGGCGACGGCCGCCGGCCGGCGCAGGAGCGGATCGCCCAGGCCGCCACCGCCGCCGCCGCGCGTCACGACGACGTCGCCGCGCTGGACCTGGATGAACCCCATCTTGCCCGGGATCGGCTCCAGGCCGCTCAGCTGCTCCTCGGCGGCCGGCGTGCCGAAGTGGCGCAGCATCCTGTCGGCCTCCTCCCCGCGCAGCACCCAGCAGACCTCGTTCCCGCCCGGGTAGCCGCCGCCGACGCCGGAGGCCGGCAGCTCCAGCGCCGCCATCGTCGCCGGGCCCGACATCTGGTCGACGAACGCCATCCGGTAGCCGAGGTCGACGCCCTGGCCGCCGCGCATCTGGCCCGGGCCCGCGGAGTTGCGGGCCACGCCGCGCCAGAGGAACACGACGGGGTCGAGCGCCTCGTGGGTCTCGACGTCGGGCAGGCCGCTGCCGGTCATCCCCGAGCTGCCGTACGCGTCCTGGCCGTCCTGCAGCGTCGCGGCGCCGCCGCCGGTCAGCGCCGTGTCGAGGTACACGATCACCGAGCGGCCGCCGTGCTGGTTGCCGCCGAAGAGGATCGGGCCCATCGACGGGCCGTCGTGCGCCTTGCCCGAGATCCGGCCGCGGATCACGGGGTCGTCGCTGAGCGCCATCGCCTGGCTGAGCACGTCGCGCGTCATCTTGCGCACGCGCATGCCGACCTCGGAGTGGCCCATGCTCACCGGCGCGGGCGCGACCGGGTTGACGATCGTGCCCGGCGGGCCGACGTCGACCGTCACCGGCCGCCAGATCCCGCCGTTCATCGGCATGTCGCCGTAGCAGAGCGACGTGAGCACGGACACGAACATCGAGCCCAGCAGCGCGCCGTAGCCGGCGTTGACGAACCCGTCGATCTGCGGCACGCCCGCGAACGTGAACCGCAGGTCGCTGCCGTCGACCACGAGCACCACCTTGATCCGCAGCAGGTGGTCGACGCCGTGGCCGTCGAACTCGTTCCACTCGTAGGCCTCGTAGGTCCCGTCCGGGATCTTGGCGATCCGCTCGCGCAGCAGCTGCTCGGACAGGTCCTTGTGCGTCTCGCACAGCCGCCGGTGGCGCTCCAGGCCGATCGAGCCGACGAGCTCGTCGAGCTTGCGGGCGCCGACGTTGATGCCGGAGATCATCGAGCGCAGGTCGTTGAGGACCGGGCCGGGCGTGCGGACGTTGGTGGCGATGAACTCCTCCCACTCGCGGTCGATCGCGCCGTTGCGGATCGCGCGCACGCCCGCGAAGCGCAGGCCCTCGCCGTAGACGTCGCGCGCCGCCGGCGCCACGCCCGACACGCCCGCGCCGCCGATGTCGAGCATGTGCATGTTGGTGAAGCCCCAGCCGATGTGGGTCGCGCCGTGGAAGATCGGCATGATCACGCCGACGTCGCCCTGGTGGTTGGCGCCGCCCTTGTACACGTCGTTGACGATGAAGCCGTCGCCTGGGCGCAGGTCGTCGAGCTCGCGCGCCATCTCGGCGATCAGCCGCGTGCCGACCAGCGACGTCCCGAAGTGCGTCACCAGGTAGGCCGCCGCGCTCAGGTGCTCGGGGATCGTGTCCATGATGCACGCCGCGTAGTCCTTGGACTCGGTCACCACCGGCGAGCCCGACGTGCGGACGAGCGCGATGCTCATCTCGTTGGTGATGTTGCGCAGCGCGCGGTTGTGCACCTCGACCGCGACGACGTCCTCGCCGTGCGTGCTCATGCGATCCCTCCGGACAAGAGCTTCAGGATGTAGTTGCGGAACTCGTCACGCCGCGCGGTGGCGCCCGGCGGGACGTAGATGGTGGTGTCGGTCGCGTCGACGATCGCGGGCCCGACGACCTCGGTGCCCGGAGCGAACAGCGCGTCCGAGTAGATCGGGATCTCGCGGTGCTCGCGCAGCGAGGGCAGGAACACGCGGCGCGTGGCGACCTGGACGTCGGCCGGCGCCCGCGGGTCCAGCGGCGCCGAGGCGATCTCCGGCCGCTCAGCGCGCCCGCGCGCGGTGATCGTCGCGTTGAGCATCTGCTCGGGGACGCCCTTCCACGCGGTGCCCTCGCCGTAGGTGCGCTCGTACAGCGTGAAGAAGTCGCGGGCCAGGCGCGGCGCGTCGCCGGCGGCGAGCGGCCGGTCGGGCAGCGGCATCGTCAGCTCGAAGGCCTGGCCGCGGAAGCGGAAGTCGCCGCTGCGCAGGATCTCGACGTCGCCGGGCGCGAAGCCCTCGTCGACGATGTCCGCGACGGCGCGCTCGATGACCCGGTCGGCGACCGCGTTGACGCGGTCGACGTGGTCGAGCTTGGCCAGGTCCCAGTTGACGGTCTGGTCGTAGCGCGAGACGAAGTCGGCGAACAGCAGGCCCAGCGCCGAGAAGACGGAGCTGTTGGTCGGGATGACGACCGTGTCCAGCGCGAGGCGCTCGGCGATCTGGACGGCGAACAGCGGCAGCGTCCCGCCGTAGGCCAGGAAGACGAACTCGCGCGGGTCGTAGCCCTTGTCGACGCTGACCTCGCGCAGCGCCGTCGCCATGTTGACGACGACGAGGTCGTGGACCGACGCCGCGGCCTCGTCGGTCGACCAGCCGAAGCGCTCGCCGAACGTCGCGTCGAGCGCCGCGCGCGCCCTGTCGGGCTCCAGCTGGAAGGCGCCGCCGAGGTAGCGGTCGGGGTCGATGAAGCCCATGACGACCATCGCGTCGGTGACCGTCGGGTCGGTGCCGCCGCGCCCGTAGCAGGCCGGGCCCGGCGTCGAGCGCGCGCTGTCGGGGCCGACCTGCGGGACGCCGCGCTCGGAGACGTGGGCGATCGAGCCGCCGCCGGCGCCGATCGAGACGAGGTCGACCTGGCTGGCGGCGGTGCGCAGCAGGCCCAACTGCACGTTCTTGGTCGTGGTGACCTGGCCGTCGAGCAGCAGGCCGGCCTCGAAGCTCGTCCCGCCCATGTCGCCGACGAGCACCCGCGACAGGCCCATGCGCTCGGCGATGGTGCTCGCGCCGTTGGCGCCGCCGGCCGGGCCCGAGCCCAGCAGGCCGAGCGGGAACTCCTTCGCGCGCGCGAGGCTCATCACGCCGCCGAGGCCCTGGAAGAACACCAGGCCGCCCTTCAGCCCGGCCTCGCGCAGCTGGCCGTCGACCGAGGTCAGGTACTGCTCGGCGGCCTTCTGGACGAACGAGTTGAGCATCGCCGTGGTCCAGCGGCGGTTCTCGCCCTGCAGCGGCGCGACGCGGTGCGACAGCGTCACGAACACCTCGGGGTGCAGCTCGGCGACGATCTCCGCCGTGCGCAGCTCGTGCGCGGGGTTGACGAAGCTCGACAGGTAGCAGATGGCGATCGCCTCGACGCCGCGCTCCTCGACGAGGTGGCGGACCTGCTCGCGGACCACGTCCTCGTCGAGCGCGATGACGACGTCGCCGGCGTAGTCGATGCGCTCCGGGATCTCCGCGATGGCCTCGCGGTCCACGACGTCGGGCGCGTTGACCTGGAGGTGGTCGTCGATCTCGGCGACCCGCGGGCCGCCGGCGAAGCGCAGCGTGTCCTTGAAGCCGCGTGTGACGAGCATCCCGACGCTTGAGCCCTTGAGGTTGATCAGGGCGTTGGTCACGACCGTCGTGCCGTTGACGAACACGCGCGTCTGCGCGAGCAGCTCGTCGCGCGTCAGGTCGTACTTCTCGGCGGCGACCGCGACGGCGTCCAGGACCCCGCGGCTGAAGTCGTCGTAGGTCGTGAGCGCCTTGCCGCGCTCCACCCGCGACCCGAAGATCACGCTGACGTCGGTGTGCGTGCCGCCGACGTCGGCGCCGATGACGGCGGTCGCGCCGTCCTCACCCGTGGGGCTGGCCATGTCCGGCAACCTACCCCCGGATCCGAGCCTTGTCAACGCTGACGTTGATCACGCTGCCACGGCGCGCGCCGCGAGCTCGCGCCGGTGCGCGGTCACGCGGTCGGGCGCGTTCCATCCCACCACACCGGCGGTGGCGCCGGCAACCGTGAACGCCACGACCAGCCGGCCGCGCTCGGCATCGTCCTCGAGCACCTCCTCCTCCGCGCCGGGCGGGATGGTGCCGGCCAGCTGGACCTTGACGCCGAAGTGGTCGGTCCAGAAGAAGGGGACCGGCGTGAACGGCACGCGCTCGCCGAGGATGTGCCGCGCGACGGCGCGCCCCTGGTCGGCGGCGTTCTGGCGGTGCTCGACGCGCAGGTCGCGCCCGAGGCCGGCGTGGTGCCAGCGCGCGACGTCGCCGGCCGCGTAGACGCCGGGCGCCGCGACGCAGTGCTCGTCGCAGACGACGCCGTCGGCGAGCGTCAGGCCGCTGCCGTGCAGCCACTCGACGTTGGGCTCCGACCCGATCGCGACGAGGACGGCGTCGGCCGGCAGCTCGGCGCCGTCGTCCAGCCGCACGCCGGTGACGTGCGCGTCGCCGAGCACCGCGGCGACGCCGACGCCCGCCCGCACCTCCACCCCGCGCTCGGCGTGCAGCGCGAGCAGCC
>DATDMD010000223.1:0-30571 GCA_036518975.1 Baekduia sp. | reverse complement strand
CGCTCAAGCCAAGACCGCACCGCGGCCCTTGACGGCTGGCTCTACCACTACAACCATCACCGCCGACACTCAGCGCTCGGCCACAAGCCCCCGATCACCCGCCTCTACGAGCGGAACAACCTCCCCAGGACTTACACCTAGGCGCTCGCGCACCCCAGCGCCAATACCGCCTTGGACGACGACCGACACTCCGCTGGCGCGCCGCCTGCATGGATAGGAGAAGCGCAGGCCGTGGTCTGGGCGCGTGCTCCCAGGCGAGAGCAGCAGCGTCGCCCGACGAAAGCCGTGTCGCCGTCCAAGTCTCGTGTTGCGGGGAACCAGCATTGGATGTCGTTGGACGCTTGCGAGGTGCGGCGTGACGGTCAAGAATCGGTAGCCACCCTCTAGACGAGGATGCGCGCGATGCCGCGAGCGAGCGTCAACGGGACTGAGCTCTATTACGAGATCCGGGGCGCGGGAGCGCCGCTTCTGCTGATCATGGGAGCGACCGGGGACGGTGGCCACTTTGAAGCGATCGCCGATCTGCTCTCCGATGCGTTCACGGTCGTCACCTACGACCGCCGAGGCAATGGACGCAGTCCCGCCCCGGCCGGTTGGAAGACGACCTCGCCGGAGGAACAGGCCAATGACGCCGCTGGACTCTTGGCTGCGCTGGTGCGCGGTCCGGCGGTCGTCTGCGGCACGAGCAGCGGCGCAGCGTTCGCGTTGTGTCTGCTGGCCCGTCATCCCGCGGCGCTGCGCGGAGCGATCCTGCACGAGCCGGCGTTGTTCGCATTCCTCGACGACCTCGACGCGGTGCGAGCCCCGTTGAGGGCGCGAATCCGGTCGGCCATGGAAACGGGCGGGCCGGCGGCCGCGACGGAGCCCTTCTGGCGCTACGTGGCCGGCGAGGACGCCTGGAACAAACTGGCGCCGGACCTGCGTGAGCGCATGAGAGCCAGTTCAGAGACGTTGTTCGGTATCGAGCTCGGAACCTACGAGCGCTACCTGCCCGACGACGAGACGCTGGCAACCGTCGCGCCGCGCGTGAGGCTGCTTGTCAGCGCTGACGGCCTTCCCCCTTATACCGAGGCCGCCCGCCGACTCGGGCACCGGCTCGGCCGGGATGTCGAGACCACGCCGGGTACGCACGCGGCTTATCACGACCGTCCGATTGAGTTCGCGCAGGCTATCCGGCGCTTGCTAATAGAGCTCACCGCGATCAGGGCATAGCACCGCGCCCGCGCCGTCGCTTAGTCCGATCCAGGGCCGGCTAGCGTGTGCCGAGGAGCCGCGCGCCGGTCGCCGCGCTACGAGGCACGACGGCTAGCGACGCCCGCCCAGGCGTCGAGTTGCTCTTCGATGTCTGGGAGCCCAACGCCCTCCCGGAACCCAACAGCCCCGAGCGGACATCAACCATCCGCAACGCAAGCCTGACACTGAGGCGCCTTGTTAAGGATGTTGGTTCAGCTCAGGATCGTCCCGTCCGACGCTGAGCGTTGGCAAGCGGAAATCCAAGTCTCGACGTCCGTCCTGTGGAAGCGTCGATGGCGCCCGACCGGGATCGATAGCAGTGGATTCTCCCGCCGCCGCGCGTACTCGTAGACGCTCGATCGCGGAACTGCCAAGAGTTCGGCGACGTCTTCCGCTGTAAGAAGTCGTTGGTTCAAGGACAACAGGTTGGACTCGGTCACAGCTGGATAGGCGAGACTGGATTGGTCCTACGGCACTTTGCCTGCCGCTCGCCCCGCAGCTTGGAACTCCTGACCCGGAGTGAGGCCGACCACTCGCTCTCACCCGCTACGAAGTACGTGGTGTGAGTGGGTGGTCGGGCTCGCGGAGGGGCTGGAAAGCCATTGGCTGCGGGGCAAGCGGCGGTCTACCTGTCCTACGGCGGGACGGGGTCCTGGACGGGTAGGACCGCCAGCGTCGAGGCACGGCGCGAGCGGTGGCACTGCCTCTAGGCCGCTTCCCCCAGGTGCTCCGGACTACGTTTCGTCGACCAGGAGGGCATCGCGCTGGGCGCCAGGACCGTCGGCGGTGCGATCTCGAAGGCGGCGGCGATGAGGCGGGCGTCTTCGGGGCGAGGGACGTAGTGGAGGTAGCGCATCGTGGTCGCGACGTCGGCGTGGCCCATCCACTCCTTCACGCGCAGGATGTCGGCCTTGCTGATCGCGCGGGTCCCGGAGGTGTGCGGAGGTCGTGGAAGCGGAGGGACCGCAGACCGGCGCGTTCGAGGGCGAGCTTGTAGCGGCGGCGAAGCGCGCTCCCGTCGAGGTGGCCACCGCCTTCGCCGAGGAAGACGAGCGTGTCGTCGGTCGCCGCGCGGCCGAGGCGGGCGAGCGTCTCGGCGACTTGCGGCGCCATCGGCACCGAGCGGAGCTTGCCGCTCTTCGGTGTGGTCAGCGCGCCGGCGGCCTAGGACGCTCGGACGCCGATGACGGAGCCGCGGAAGTCGACGTCGCGCGAGCGGAGCGCGATGAGCTCGCCGCGCCGCAGGCCGGTGAAGGCGGCGGTGAGGTAGATCGCGGCGTCCTGCTCAGACTCGGCCGCTCGGACGAGGGCCATGTCCCCTCCTCCGGTACGTCGAGATTGACCTGTCGCGGTTCACGCATGCGCTCGATCTCCAGGACTGGGTTGCGCTGGAGGCCGACGCGCTTCTGCGCCGGGCGGAAGATGCCGTTGCGGACCGTCAGATGCTGGTTGTGCGTCCGCGCGGAGGTCATCAGTGACTCGCGCCAGGCCTGGGCCGCCGGTGTGTGATGTCCTCCAACAACAGCAGACCGAGGACCGGGACGAGTGCGCGGTCGACCCCGTGCCGGTAGTCGACCATCTTCGACGGCTTGCACGCCCGCTCCCCGACGCAGTTGCGGAGCCATTCGACGGCGGCGCGCCCGAAGGCGAGTCTCGCCTGTGGAACCGGGCAGAGTCCCGGCGTGCGCCTGGGCGAGGACGTCGGGGAGCGAGGCTTCGGCGCCGCAACGATGCTCGAATCCGGGATCAGGACGATCGGGCCTCGTCCACGCCGGCTGATCTTCTGTAACACCTGCCGCCCGTCGAGGCGACCGGCACTTCGCATGCCAGACCGGCGCACCCGTGCGATCGACGCAGACGCATGCCCCGCTTGATCGAGCCGACCTGCGACAACCAGACGTTGGACCCGAACAACCGCGCTCGAGCGACCGAGCCGCAGCCCCACCCCAAAACCACAAAAGCCCGGCTCACCGCCGGGCTCCCACCCACCAGTGCCCCCACTAGGAATCGAACCTAGAACCTTCGGATTAAGAGTCCGCTGCTCTGCCAGTTGAGCTATAGGGGCGGGGCGAGACAGGATAGCGAGGAGGCGGTTTTGGACGCCTCCAGGCGGAGGCTCAGCCGGCGGGTGTTGAGGTCGTTGCCGGTGTCGCGGTGGAGGCGACGGCGGAGGCGGCTGCGCGGGCTTCGTCGAGCTGGGACTTGATCTGCTCCTTGTCGTCCTTGGGCGACAGGGCGACGGCCTTCTTCGACGCGAGCTCGGCTTTGCGGGTCTCGCCGGCCTGGTAGGCGAGCGAGGCGTACTGCACGTACAACGGCGCGGTCGCCGGGTGGTTCGCGAGGTAGATCTCCATCGCGTCCACGGCCTTGGCCGGCTCGTTCAGACCCGTCTGGCCGTAGGCCTGGATCATCAGCGCGGCGACGTTGCCGTCGGGCTTCTTCGTCAGCGTCAGGTACTTGTTCCAGGCGGCCTCGGTCTGCTTCAGATCCGCCAGGCCCTGGTCGGTGAACGTCCCGGTCGCCTGGTTGAAGCCGCCGCCGCTGCCCGCCTCCTGGAAGCGGACGCGCGTCAGGTTCGCCCAGGCCCTCGCGTCCGTCGGGTGCAGCTGCACCGACTTCTCCGCTGATTCGACGCGCTTCTTGAAGACGTCGCTCACGTTCTGCGAGCCGCTGTCGGCCTTGAACGCGTCCAGGAGGCCGCCGCTCGTCGCGCCGCCGACGCCGAACAGCACCAAGCCGCCCCCCATCAACAGGGCCAGGCCGAGGTAGATCATCTGGACAGCACGCCGGCGCCCGCGCCCGCGAAGGTCGAACAGCATGGCTTCAGTCTAGTTCGTTCGAGCGGTGGGGCGACTGGCCGTCGCCGGCGTATGCCGGTTCGTCAGGGTCGAGCTGTCCGTCGTCGTCGCCGCCGTGCTCATCCTCGTCGTCGTCGCCGAACCCGTCGAGGAACCCCGACCAGCGCGGCTCGCCCTTCGGCTCGAACAGCCGGCCGAGGACCAGCGACAGCTCGTACAGCACGACGAGCGGCGCCATCGCGATGAGCATCGTGAACGGATCGGGGGTCGGCGTCACGACCGCGGCGACGATCGCGAACAGGATCAGCGCGTAGCCGCGGTAGGCCCGCAGCTGCTTGACGCTCAGGATCCGCAGGCGCACGATCGCGATCACGCCGACCGGGATCTGGAACAGGACGCCCATCGCCACCAGCAGGATCGTGCAGAACCGGTAGTAGTCCTTGGCCTGGACGAGGATGTCGAAGGCCCCGTCGTTGTAGTTCTGCAGGAACGCCACGGCCCGCGGCAGCGCGAGGAAGTACCCGAACAGCACGCCGCAGATGAACAGGAACGGCACGAGCGACATCAGCGGCAGCGCGATGCGCCGCTCCGCGGACGAGAACGCCGGCAGGATGAACGCGTAGAGCTGCCAGAGGATGAACGGCAGCGCGAGCAGCAGCGCGGCGTAGGCGCTCACGGTGATCGTCGTCATGAACGGCTCGGTCACGCCGAGCGTCACCGGCTGGCGGCCGGTCGAGGCCTTCGGCGTCAGCGCCACGGCCTTCGCCGCCTCCACCGACGTGTCCCGCAGCTGCCCGGCGACGCGCGCCGCCTGCGCCCGCGTGGCCGCGCTCACGCCGTCGCTGCTCGCGATCGACCCGAGCGACTTCGCCGCGCCCGCCAGCGCCGGCCCCGCCGACTTGAGGTAGTTGCCGACCGCCGCGTCGAAGCACCCCGAGCGCTCCAGCGCGTCGTCGGCCTTCTTCGGCTTGGTGCAGTCCACGCGGTGCGCGTGTTCCAGCGGCTTGTTGACGATGTCCAGGATCCGGTCGTTCTGCCAGTAGCAGAGGCTGAACGCCAGGACGAAGGCCACGACGCAGAGGATGATCCGCGTGCGGAGCTCGTCGAGGTGCTCGACGAGGCTCAGCCGGTCCTCATGCCCGACGGGCCGAATGGCGGGCAACGGCTACCCGCCGGAGCGCGTGGCGGACTCGTCGCGCCCGCCGGTGGGCGTCTTCGTGGCGTCGGGCGTCGGGTCCAGCACATCGGCCTGGGCCGCCCGCGTCAGCTCCGGACGACCGGCGTCGGCATCGCGCGACTTCTGGTCGTCGTCGTCGTTCTTGCCTTGGATGCCGTCCTTGAACTCGCGCATGCCCCCGCCGAGTTGGCGCCCCAGCTGCGGTAGGCGCTTGGGCCCGAAGACGAGCAGCACGATGACCAGGACGATGATGAGTTCCGGGATGCCGATAGGCATGGGTTCCACTGCCTCCGTAGGGGGTCTGTGAAGGGTAACGCGACGGGCCCCGAATCGGTTCACTCTCGCCGGGTATCCGTGCGCGGACGAATGTCGGATCGGAGGTTCAAGTTCGCAGGCGGAGACGTCGATCACCGGAGTGTCAGCGCTGCCCCCACGAGCCTTCCGAGCACGACGATGAGCCTCCACGATCCACGCCACTACGTCCGCCGCGTCGTCCTGCCTTCGGGCAAGACGATCGAGGTCGTCTACTTCGACGACCACAGCGCCCCGGCCGACGCCGCGCTGACCGCCGCTCCGGCGCCGGCGCCGGCGCACGAGGAGCCCGCCAAGGCCCTCCACATCTGCGGCTCCTGCGCCTCGAGCCTGGTCTACCCGACCGAGTGGGAGGAGTCCGGCACCGTCCACTGGGAGGTCGCCCTGCGCTGCCCCAACTGCGAGTGGACCGGCACCGGCGTCTTCGAGCAGGACGTCGTCGAGCGCTTCGACGAGGAGCTCGACCGCGGCACCGAGGCCCTGGTCCGCGACCTCAAGCGCCTCGCGCACGCCAACATGGAGGACGAGATCGAGCGCTTCACCACGGCGCTGGACGAGGGTCACATCGTCCCCGAGGACTTCTGAGCCGTCGCGCCTCCTGCGTGGCCGAACGGCGGGCCGCCTGGAAAGGCGGCCCGCTGTATTTAAACCCGCGCGCGTCAGCTGTAGCGCGCGACCACGTTGTCGGCGACGAGCAGCAGCGCCGCCCGCTCGCGCTCCGGCATCTGCGCCGGGATGACGGCCTTGGCCGCCGCGACGTGCTCGAGCGCGGCCGCGCGCGCCGCGTCCAGCGCGCCGGTCGCCGCGATCCGGTCGCAGACCGCCGCGGCCTGCGCGGGCGTGTCGATGGCGCGCGGGTCGAGCGCGGCCAGCTCGGGGTCGAGCGCTCGCGCGAGGATGAACGGGAGCGTGACGGTCCCGTCGAGCAGGTCGGTCCCGCGGTGCTTGCCGGTGCGCTCCGCCGGCCCGGCGACGTCGAGCACGTCGTCGAGGATCTGGAACGCCAGGCCTACGCGCCGGCCGAACTCCCGCAGCGCGCCGGGCTCGTGGCCGCCCTCGAGCGCGCCGAGGATGCACGCGGCCTCGAACAGCCGCGCGGTCTTGAGCTCGCAGCGGAGCAGGTAGCGGTCGAGCGGGATCGACGCGTCCCACGCGTCGGCGCGCTGCAGCAGCTCCCCGCGCGCCAGCGCGCTGCCCGCGTCGCTCAGCGCCCGGACCTGCTCGGCGTCCTCGTTCTGCACCAGCAGCGCGAACGCGCGCGCGAACAGCAGGTCGCCGGTCTGGGTCGCGGCCTCGCGCCCCGCCGTGGCGAGCACCGTCGGCCGTCCGCGGCGCAGCGGCGCGACGTCGAGGACGTCGTCGTGGACGAGCGTCGCGCTGTGGACCAGCTCGACCGCCGTCGCCGCGCGCACCAGCCCGTCGCCGTCGCCGCCCGCGCTGGCCAGGATCACCAGCAGCGGCCGCAGCCGCTTGCCGCCCGCCGCGATCGTGGCGCCCGCGTGCTCGGCCAGCACCGGCCCGTGGCCGCCGGCCACCTCGCGCAGCAGGTCCTCCACGCGGCCCAGCAGCGGCAGGACGTGCGGCCCGCCCGCGTGGACGATCGCGGTGACCGCCCCGACGGGCTCGCTCATGCCGAGGCGGGCCGCGTCCCGTTGGTCGACGTCACGATCGGCCCCGCCGGCTTGACGCCGACGTGCAGCGCGATGATCCCGCCCGCGGTCAGGACCCAGCGGATCTGCTCCAGGCCCGCGCGTTCCATCGACACCGCCAGCCCCTGCGGCCCCGGGAAGCGCTTGACCGAGCTCGGCAGGTAGTCGTAGGCCTGCGAGTCGCCCGCGACCTTGCCGATCAGCGGCACGACGCGGTCGAACCACAGCGAGAAGAACGTCGACAGCGGCGGCCGCTGGGGCGTGGTGATCTCCAGGATCACGACGCGCCCGCCCGGCTTGACCACGCGCGCCAGCTCGGCGATCCCGCGGTCCAGGTCGGAGAAGTTCCGCGCCCCGAACCCGACCGTCGCCGCGGCGAACTCGCCGTCGGCGTAAGGCAGCTCCAGCGCGTTGGCCCACTCGAAGCGCAGGCTCGGCGCCTTCTTGCGCGCCAGCGTGAGCATCTCCTCCGAGAAGTCCGAGCCGACGACGAGGCCGCCGCCCGGCTCGACCCGCGACGCGAGCTCGATCGCCAGGTCGCCGGTCCCGGTCGCCACGTCCAGGACGCGGTCGCCCGGCCCGACGTTCGCGAGGTCCGCCGCGCGCCGGCGCCAGTGGTGGTGCAGCCCGGCCGTCATGACCGAGTTGATGAGGTCGTAGACCCGCGCGATGCGATCGAACATCGCGCGGACCTCCGGCTCCGGCAGCGTGCCGCGATCGGCGGCGGGAGCCGGGCCGACCGGACTCCCGCTACCGGCGGCGCTCATCAGTTCCCGTTGGACTTGAGCCGGCCCAGGAACGCCACGAGGTTCTTGAACTTCTCGGGCTCGTTCTGCTGGAGGCTCTTGAACGACGGCATCGGCGCGGTCGGGTTGATCAGCGTGCGCTGGATCCCGGCCGCGGGCAGGCGATCGGCGATGTCGGTCAGCTCCGGTCCGGGACCCGAGTTGCCGTTCTCACCGACCTTGTGGCACGCCAGGCACCCGGACTGCGCCATCACCTGCCGGCCCGCCTCGTATTGGCGCACGACCGCCGGGCCCTCGGCGATGACGGCCGCCGGCGTCGGCATGTCGATCTCGGTCGGTGGACCGGTCTTCGCGCCCTCCATCGTCAGGTAAGCCATCGCGCCGATGATCAGGATCGCGGTCAGCACCGCCACCGGGCGCCGCTCGGGCCGCCGCTCCGGGCTGCGGTCGTAGAACGGCAGCAGGAACAGCAGGATCATGCAGATCGTCGGGATGCCGATCGTCGCCAGGGCGACGAACTCCGGCGGCTTGACGACGCGCAGCAGCTCGAAGAGGAAGAAGAAGTACCACTCCGGGCGCGGCGTGTAGGTCGTCGTCGTCGGGTCGGCCTTCGGGCCGAGCTCGGCGCCGAGGATGATCGACAGCAGGATGATGACGAGCAGGACGACGCACGCCATCGCGCCGTCCTTGGCCACCGCGTACGGGAAGAACGGCTTCCCCTGCGACTTGAGGATCGCGTACTCGCGGAGGTACTGCTCCTTCTCGCGGCGGTTCACGCCTGCTCCTCGATCAATTCTTCGGGGACCTTCACCTTCTGCCACGGCGGCGCGGTCGTGCCGAGCTTCGTGACGAGGAACAGGTGGGCGCCGATCAGGGCGCCGATGATGGCCGGGACCAACATCATGTGGATGGCGTAGAACCGCGACAGGGTGGTGGCGTTGAACTCGGCGCCGCCGTTGAGGAAGTCACCGAGGTACGGCCCCACCAGCGGGCCCGACGCCGTGATGTTGTTGGCGACGATCGTCGCCCAGTACGACCGCTGGTCGAACGGCAGCAGGTAGCCCGTGAGCGCCATGACGAACGTGAGGATCAGCAGCGCCACGCCGATGACCCAGTTCAGCTCGCGCGGGTACTTGTACGCGCCGAAGAAGAACGTCCGCGCCATGTGCAGGAAGATCAGGATGACCATCACCGACGAGCCCCACTTGTGCATCCCGTGCACGAACTCGCCGAGGAAGACGTCGTCGTTGATGTGGCGCACGGACTCGTACGCCCCACCGGCCGCGTCGGGCCGGTAGTACATCGCCAGGAAGACGCCGGTGATCGCCTGGCTGAGGAAGGCGAACATCGTCGCCGAGCCCAGCGTGTAGAACCAGTTGGTGCCCTTGGGGACCTTGCGGAACAGGACCCAGCGCAGGCCGCCGGACAGGGCGGTGCGCTCGTCGATCCAGTCGACGGTGTACATGCCCGCCTCGGCGGCGCGGTCCAGCGGGCCCTGCTTGGGCGAGCCGGGCCGCGGCGGCGCCGGCTTGAGGCCGGGCGGCAGTGGCGGTGCGGGGAGCTTGAGCTTGGGCATCAGTGCTTAGTCCTCAGGGAGCGAGTCGAGCTTCCGGATCGTCGGGCGCGACGGGTAGAGGTACTGGCCGATCCCGTCGAGCGGCTCACCCGGGTTGCGCGGCGAGAACCGGCGGAGCTCGCTGTTGACCGAGAACCGCGGGCCGATCTCGACCTGGCCGTTGCGGACGCGGTTGTAGAAGCGGTCGAGCGGACGGACCGGCGGTCCGCCGTCGACCTTGCCCTGGAAGTCGTAGACCCCGCCGTGGCAGGGGCAGATGAAGCGCTGCGCGGCGGGCGTGTAGCGGACCGGGCAGCCGAGGTGCATGCAGCGCGTCGAGATCGCGACGTACTGCTCGCTCTCGAAGCCCTTCGGGAGCTTGTCGGTGTCCACCGCCGGGTTGCGCTTGCGCACGTAGACGGTGGACTTGCCGGCCTCGCCGATGCCGTCGGCGATCGTGATCACCTTCGGGACGTAGGTGTCGTCCGTGAAGTCGTCGGGCGGACCGACGGCCTGCCACGGCTGCTTGTGCTCCTCGAAGAGCGGGCCGAGGGCGAAGCCGAGCGCGGGGAGCAGGATCGCGGAGGTCGCGATCGCGCCGGTCGCGTGGGCCGTCCCGACCATGAAACGGCGGCGGGTGACGGTCTCGCCTTCGAACGCTCCGGGCATGCCCCGGTCGGCGGTGTACTTGCTTTTGGCTTGCTTCTTGGGCACGGTTGGTTCCTGTCCGGGGGAAGCGCGCACATGGATGGTGGCGCGATCCGGCCCGGAAATCTATCGCTCGCCGATCGTACGGGCCCCGCCGCCTGCGCGCGGTGTCAGGTCAGCGGGCCAGCGCCAGGTCGCCGGCGATCTGGCGCGCGGCGGCTCCGAGGCGGTCCGCGGCGTCCGTTTCGCCTGCACGTGCGGCCAGTTTGGCCTGCTCGAGGTCCGGCGTCGAACCCCATCCGAGCTCGGCGCAACCGGCCGCCCAGACCGCGTCGGCGAGGCGGGCGTCGGTGGCGGACTGCGCCTGGGCGGAGAGCGCGATGAGGTCGGCGAGGGCCCGGACCGCGGCGAGGTCGCCGGCCGTCGCGAGGCGCTCCAGCCCGAGGGCGTAGAGGCGGTCGCCGGCCAGCAGCGCGAGGTCGTCGTCCTCGCGCGACATGAGCCGCGGCTCGCCGTAGTGCAGGAGATAGCCCTCACGTGCTGCTTCGATGACGAGCGGGAGGTCGGCGGTGTGACCGGCGGCGCGGGGAGCGGACGCGACGGCGTCGCCGTAGGGCGTCGGCGCCTCGACGTCGTCGGGGCGCAGCGCGTCCGCCAGCAGCCCGCCGTCGGCCGCGACGAGGGCCCTGAGGCGGCTCAGGATCACGCCAGCTCGGCGAACGCCGCGTTGACGGCGTCCAGGGTGTGGTCGAGGTGGGCCGAGGTGTGCGCCAGCGACGGGAACCACGCCTCGTACTGGGACGCGGGCGGGTAGACGCCGCGCGCCAGCAGCGCGCGGCAGAACGCGGCGTAGGCCTCGTGGTCGGCGCCCTGGGCGCCCGCGTAGTCGCGCGGCGCGGTGTCGCGGAAGAAGATCGTCAGCAGGCCCGGGACCGAGGTGACCGAGACCGGGACGCCGGCCGAGCCCGCCGCGTCGCGCAGGCCGGACGCCAGCGCCTCGGTGGTCGCGCCCAGCCGCAGGTAGGCCGGCTCGTCCAGCAGCCGCAGCGTCGTGAGGCCGGCGGCGACCGCGAGCGGGTTCCCCGACAGCGTGCCGGCCTGGTAGACGTCGCCGGCGGGCGCGATGCGCTCCATCAGCGCGCGCGAGCCGCCGTAGGCCGCGGCGGGCAGCCCGCCGCCGATGACCTTGCCCATGACCGTGAGGTCGGGCGCGACGCCCTCGCGCTCCTGCGCGCCGCCGCGCGCGACGCGGAAGCCCGTGATGACCTCGTCGAAGATCAGCAGCGCGCCGTGCTCGTCGGCCTGGTGGCGCAGCAGGTCCAGGAACCCCTCGACCGGCGGGACGAGGCCCATGTTGGCCGGGTACGGCTCGGCGATGACCGCCGCGAGGTCGTGCTCGGCGAACGCCTTGGCGACGGCCTCGCCGTCGTTCCAGGGGACGATCACGGTCTCGTGCGTCGCGGACTCCGGGACGCCCGGGCTGGCCGGGATCCCGGCGGTCGCCAGGCCGGAGCCGGCCTCGGCGAGCAGGCCGTCGACGTGGCCGTGGTAGGCGCCCGCGAACTTGAGGATCGTGGTCCGGCCGGTCGCGGCGCGCGCGAGGCGGATCGCGCTCATCGACGCCTCGGTGCCCGACGACGTCATCCGCAGCATCTCGACGGACGGGATGCGCCTCGCGACCTCGTCGGCCAGGTCGACCTCGCCGGCGGTCGGCGCGCCGAAGCTCGTCCCGTGGTGCGTGGCGGCGACGACCGCCGCGACGATCTCCGGGTGCGCGTGGCCGTGGATCAGCGGGCCCCAGGAGCAGACGTAGTCGACGTAGCGGTTGCCGTCGACGTCGACGATCTCGGCGCCCTCGGCGCGCTCGATGAAGATCGGGTCGCGGCCGATCGCGCGCATCGCGCGCACCGGCGAGTTGACGCCGCCCGGCAGCCGCTGCAGCGCACGCGCGTACAACTCGGCGGACTTGGCGTCGGTGATCGAGACGCTCATCGCAGTCGGGTCCGGTCGCGCTCAGGCGCCGACGCCGGCGTGCTCCCGCTCCCAGTTCTTGAAGTCGTCGGTGAAGTACAGGAGCCGGACCTTCTTGAACTCGGTCGACGAGTACAGCGTCGAGCGCTGCTGGATGCAGCCGACCTCGGCCTCGATCGCGTCGAGGATCGCGTCGCACTCCTCCTTGGAGCGGCCGTGGGCCATCGTGAACAGCTGGTACGGCCAGTCCCCATAGGTCGGACGCTCGTAGCAATGGGAGATCCCGCGGAACGCGGCCATGCGCGAGCCGGCCTCGAGGACGCGGTCCTCGGGCACGCGCCAGACGCCCATGCCGTTGGCGCTGAACCCGGCGCGGCGGTGGAAGAGGATCGCGGCGACGCGGCGCAGGAGCCGGCGCTCGACCATGCCCTCGAGGTGCTCGAGCAGCTTCGCGACCGGGACCCCGACCTCGCGCGCGGCGTCGACGTAGGGCTCGGAGACGATCGGCAGGTCGCCCTGCGTCGCGCGGATGACGGCCTTGTCGAAGTCGTCGTAGGGCTGCGGCTCGGTCTCGGCCGGCTCGACGGCCTCGGCGGCCTTCGCCAGGGCGTCGGTGTCGCCGGACATCTCGAGGTCCATCCGGATCTTGAACAGCTTGAGCGTGGGGAGCTGGCGCACCGACTCCGCGCCGGTCTCCCGCTTGAGCACCTCGAGCGTGCCCTCCAGCCCGAGCTCCGAGTCCGGCTCGGTCGCGACCGTGAACCACATGTTGAACTCGTGGTTGCGCAGGTAGTTGTGCGAGACGCCGGGGTGCGCGTTGATGATCTTGGCCGGGCGCCACGGGTGCTCGGCGTCGACCTTGGCGGCGACGAGCATCGACTGGTAGCCGAGCGCGCGCGTGTCGAAGATCGGCGTGACCTGGCGGATGATCCGCTGCTCGACGAGCTCGGCGACCCGCTTGAGGACGACGTCCTCGTCGACGCCCAGCGCCGTGGCGACCTCGGCGTACGGGCGCGGCGCGATCGGGAAGCCGCCCTGCATCTGGTTCAGCAGGCTCTTGTCGAACGCGTCGAGGGGAACGGCGGCGCCGTCCTTGCGCGAGCGGATCTTGGGGGTCACTGGAGCCATGCGGCGGCGTCCTTCGCGTAATAGGTGATGACGATGTCGGCGCCGGCGCGGCGGATCGCCGTGAGCGTCTCCAGCACGGTCGTCCGCTCGTCCATGTGGCCGGCGGCGGCGGCCGCCTTGATCATGACGTACTCACCGCCCACGTGATACGCGGCGACCGGCATCCGCGTCGCCTCCTTCACGCGCCAGAGCACGTCCAGGTAGGGCACCGCGGGCTTGACCATGACCATGTCGGCGCCCTCTTCGACGTCGAGCGCGACCTCGCGCAGCGCCTCCTCGGCGTTGCCGGGATCCATCTGGTAGCTCTTGCGGTCGCCGGACGACGGCGTCGAGCCGGCGGCCTCGCGGAACGGGCCGTAGAAGGCGGAGGCGTACTTGGCCGAGTAGGCGATGATCGGCGTCTCGGAGAAGCCCTCGGCGTCGAGGCCCGCGCGCAGCGCGCCGACGCGGCCATCCATCATGTCGCTCGGCGCGACCGCGTCCGCGCCCGCGCGGGCGTGGGAGACCGCGGTGCGCGCGAGGAGGTCCAGCGACGCGTCGTTGTCGACGGTCCCGTCGGGGAGGAGGCGGCCGCAGTGCCCGTGGTCGGTGTACTCGCACAGGCAGACGTCGGTGATGACGACGAGGTCCGGGTGCGCGGCCTTGATCGCGCGCGTGGCGAGCTGGACGGCGCCGTCGTCGTCCCAGGCCGAGGAGCCGTCGGCGTCCTTGTGGGCCGGGATGCCGAAGAGGATGACGGCCGGGACGCCGAGCGCGAACGCGGTGCCGGCCTCCTCGACGGCCGACGTGAGGCCGTGGCGGTCGACGCCGGGCATCGAGGCGATCGGGGAGCGGCCCTCCAGGCCCTCCTCGACGAAGATCGGGAGCACGAGGTCCGACGCCGCGAGCGTCGTCTCGCGCACGAGGTCGCGCAGCGCGCCGGTGCGGCGCAGGCGGCGCAGGCGGGTGGCGGGAAAGGCGGCGGGCATGGCCACCAAAGCGTAGAAGGTCGCGGGTTCGCGCTAGCCGCAGCACCAGCCGCTCAGGCGCGCGCCGCGGCCGGCGGCGAGGGTGCGGGAGCGGTCGACGGTCGTCGCGTCGAGGTGCACGAGATCCCAGCCGTCGACGCCGGCGCGGTCGGCCGCGAGCCAGTCGCCGTGGGGGGAGAAGGCGATCGAGCGGATGCGGCCGGGGTCGGCGAGGACGACGGAGCGGCCGAGGACGACCTCCGTCTGGCGCACGGGCGCGAGGCGGCGGCGCAGGAGCGCGTAGCCCGCGTGGTCGGGCCGGGGCGCGATCGCGATGTTGATGATGTCGGGCGTCCGGCGGGTCGCGGCGCGGCGGCGGCCGGTCGCGGCGTCGAGCGTGAGCACGCGATCGCGCTCGAGGACGAGGAGGCGGCGGCCGTCCGGGGTGAACGCGAGCGCGCGCGGGGCCCGGACCATCCGGGCGCGCCAGAGCGCGCGGCCGGAGTCGGCGTCGCGGAGCACGACGCGGTTGGCGGCGTCGACGGTCGCGAGCCGCTCGGCCGGCGCGACGCCCGGCTGCCAGACCGGGCGCGTCCGTCCGGAGCCGGCGAGCACGTGCGGGTTCGTGCCGTCGCCGGCGATGACGTGGATCGCGCGCCCGCCGCGCTGCGTGCCGGTGACGTAGGCGACGCGGAAGCCGGACGGCGACCACACCGGCCACCGGATCGCGACGCGCTCGGCGTGCGACCAGCGGCGCCGGCCGTGGAGGTCGACGGCGATCAGCTCGATGCCCCGGACCGCGATGGCGAAGCGGCCATGCGGCGACCACGCCGCGGTGTCGACGCGGCCGAGCAGCTGCCGCGGCGCCGGGCCGATGCCGAACGCGAAGACGCCCTGGTCGTCGACGGCGAGCAGCCGGCCGCCGCCCGGGAGGTGCGCGTAGGGCGCGGGCGGAGCGGTCGCCCGCCGCGCGGGCTGGGAGTCCCGACCGGTCAACTCCGACAGGTGGCTGCCGACCCATTCGGCCGCCGCGCGCCCCGGAGCCGTGAGGCCGAGCGCGACGACCGCCACCACGACCACCGCGCCGACGACCACCGTCAACGCCCGCAGCCGCGGCGCCGAGCTCCGAACCTCCGGCCGATCCTCCAACGCCGCCCGCGCGACCGCCAACGCGCGCCGCCGCGCCTGCTCCTCGCCGGGAACGCGCAACGACGCGAAGTCGGGCGCGCCATCGCGCCGCGCCGTGCTCATCGCAGGACCTCCGCCGGGACGGCGGCCGCGCGCCGCGCCGCCCTCATCGCTCCACCTCGCGCGACAGGGCGTCCAGCCCGCGGCGCAGGCGGGAGTTCACCGTGCCGCGGGGCACGCCGACCACGGCCGCGATCTCCGCCGGTGTCAGCTCCAGCAGGTGGCGCAGGACCACGACGACGCGTTGGTCGTCGGGCAGCGCGGCGATCGCGGTCAGGAGCTCGGAGGACGGGCCTCCGTCGTCCGGTGTCGCCGCGACCGTCTCCAGCGCGCCGTCCTCGACCTCCCGGCGCAGGGCCCGTGCGCGGCTCGCGTCGATCGCGCGGCGGGCCACGATGGTTCTCAACCAGGGGCCGAAGGGACGGGAGCGGTCGAAGCGGTCGAGCGCGCGGACGGCGGCCACGAAGCCCTCCTGCGCGATGTCCTCCGCGGCGTGCGCGTCGCGGATGATCAGGTACGCCGCGCGATAGGCCGCGGGCCAGTGCGCCTCGAACAGGACGTCGAGCGCGCCGACGTCGCCCCGCAGCGCCCCGCGCACGGCCGCCCGCTCGGCCCGCGGCGTCAACGCGCGTCCGGCGCGGCTGCTCCGCACCGGCCCGGCCCAGCGGATCGCCTCCGGCCGCGCGTCCATGTGCACTCACTACGGCCGGCGGGGCCTCAGCGGTCCCCGGTGCGCGCCTCCCAGTCCTCCAGCGTCATCGCGAAGATGTCGTGGTCCTCCCAGTTCCCCGCGATGTTGAGGTACTTGAGCGCGCGGCCCTCGCGCCGGAACCCGGACTTCTCGACCACGCGGATCGACCGGAGGTTGCGCGGGATCACCGCCGGCTGGACGCGGTGCAGGCCGGCGTGCCGGAACGCGAACTCGCAGATGAGCCGCGCCGCGCTCGTCGCGTGGCCGCGCCCGCCGACGGCGGCCGACACCCAGTACCCGAGCGTCGCGTTGCGCCACGCGCCGCGCACGACGTTGCCGAGCGCGATCCGGCCGATGATCGCGTCGGCGTCCCCGCGGTCGAGCACCGCGAACGCGTAGCCGGTCCCGAGGTCCCACGCCTCGACGTCGCGCCGCAGCGTCTCGATCTGCCCGGCGCGCGAGTAGTGCGCCTCGGCGTGGATCGGCTCCCACGGCTCGGTGTGCGAGCGGTTCGCGACGACCGCCGCGGCGAACTCGGACGCGTCGTCGACCGCCAGCGGACGGATCGCCGTCTGCTCCGCGTCGAGGCGGATCCTCGGTGGGACATGGCCGAGCACGGGGCGAACGTAGCAGGGGATTCAGCCGAATCGGGACAACGCCAGCCGCGCGAGCACGCCCCAACCGGCGACGAGCGCCGCGAGGTGCGCGAGCGCGACGCCCAGCCCGCCCGAGTCGTTGATCGCCGCGTCGGCGGCGTCGAGCGCCGCCCGGAACGGGAACAGCGCCGAGACCACGCGGATCGCGTCGTAGAGCCCGGACGCCACCGCGCCCGACGGCACCAGCGCGAGGAACGCGACCGGCAGCGCCAGCAGGATCGCCAGCAGCGACGCCGCCCGCACCTCGCGCGCGACCGCGCCGATCGCCACGCCGAACGCCCCGAAGGCCAGGCCGCCGGCGACCAGCGCCACGACCCACAGCGGCGCGCGCGACCAGTCCAAGGACACGAACAACGACACGCCGGCGGTCATCACGAGCGTCACGGCCGCCGCGCACCCGGCCGCCAGCACCACCTTCTCCACGAGCAGCCCGGTCCGCGACACAAGCCCGCGGACCAGCCGCGCGAACGCGTGCTCCTCGCGCTCCAGCGCCAGCATCCCGGCCGCCAGCAGCACGCAGACCAACATCAGGGACATGGTCACCGCGACCGTCACGGCGAACGCGTCGAGCGGCGTCCGGCGCCCCGCGATCGCCCGCTGGTCGACCTTGACCGGCGTGGCCAGCGACGACAGCACGACGTCGCTCAAGTCCAGGTTGTCGATTGCCAGCCCCGCGAAGCGCGACACCCGCTCCAGCGCCTCGTGGTCCGGCGAGCCCTGCGGCGTGCGCGTGAGCACCGAGTCAACCAGGGCCTTGGACTTCTTCAGCCCCGCGATGTCGAAGTCCTGGCCCAGGACCGAGAACTGGCCGCCGTCGAGCAGGATCTTCAGGTAGCCGGCGGTGATCTGCGTCAGCTTCCCGGCGACCGCCTTGTTGAGATCGGCCACCCTGGAGTCGATGGTCGACTCCACGAACTGCTGCTTGACCGGGTCCTGCGCGTTGTACAGGACCTCGACCGTCGGCTTCGGGCCCGTGCCCGACAGCGAGATCGTCCGCTGCAGCCGCTGGACGAGGTCGGCCGGGACGATGATCGCGGCCAGCACGTCGCCGTCCTTGACCTTCTGCTCGGCCTCCGCGCGCGAGTGCACGGTCACCGGCTCGATCGACTCGAACAGCCGCCGCGCGTAGTCGCGCGGGTCGACGGTCGTGCCGCCGATCGACACGCTCTGCGACGCGTTGGGCAGCTCGTTCAGCACCGCGACGCGCGGCTTGCCCGGACCTTTGGACAGCGCCAGCCCGATCAGCAGCGCGATCAACACGGGGTACAACACGAGCAGGCCCACCAACAACGGCGAGCGCTTCAGGATGCGCAGGTCCTTGACCAGCAGGAACGGGACGCCGCGCAACCTAATGTCCTCGCTCGCGCAGGAACGCCACGAACGCGGCCTCGAAATCGTACTGGTCGCTGCCCACGGCCTCGTGCAGGACCGCCGGCGTCCCCTCGAACAGCAGCTCGCCGTCGGCCAGGACCAGGACGCGGTCGGCGTAGCGCTCGGCCTCGGCGACGTTGTGCGTGGTGAACACCACCGCGGTGCCGCCGCGCGCCAGACCGCCCACGAACGTCCACAGCCGCTCGCGCTGGCGCGGGTCCAGCGACGACGACGGCTCGTCGAGCAGCAGCACGTCGGGGTCGGCGAGCAGGCCCGCCGCGATGTTGACGCGCTGCTGGTTGCCGCCCGACAGCGTCCCGAGCTCGTCGCCCGCCCGCTCCCGCAGCCCGGTGACCTCCAGCATGCGGTCGACCACCGCGCCCGGATCGGCGACGCGCTCCAGCCGCGCGAACAGCCCGAGGTTCTCGGCCACCGTCAGCTTCGTGTACACCGCCGGCTGCTGCGGGACCCAGGCGACGTCCCGGGGCGCACGCGAGACCGAGCCGCTCGTCGGCGCGAGCACGCCGCCGAGGATGGAGAGCAGCGTCGTCTTGCCGGCGCCGTTGGGCCCGATGACCGCCAGCGTCTCGCCGGCGGCCACGCCGAACGAGATCCCGCGCAGCGCCTCGCGCGCCCCGAAGCGCCGGGTCACGGCCCGGGCTTCCAAGGCCACGGCGTCGTTCACCGGCGAGAGGCTACTTTCGCGGGCGTCAGCGTCGCGCCGCACGCGCGGCAGAACTGGTCCGTCCGCGCCGCCTCCGTCCCGCACCGCCGGCACCGCCGCGGCTCCGGCGGCGGCCCCTCCCGCGGCCCTTCGCCCGGCCCGCTCGCCAGCCCCAGCAGCGGCCCGGACCCGTTCCACGGCTCGAGCACCAGGTGCCGCCGCAGGTAGACCACCGTCTCGCGCACCATCGCCGCGATCGGCAGCGACAGCAGCGCGCCGAGGAACCCGTACGCCTCGCCGCCGAGCAGCAGCGCGAAGATCACCAACAACGGGTTGATCCGCAGCGTGTGGCCGAAGATGTAGGGCGCGACGACGTGGCCCTCGAGCTGCTGCAGGGCCACGAAGAAGATCCCGAGCCACACCGCGGTCAGCGGGTCCTGGAACAACGCCACCAACAACGGCGGCAGCGCGCCGAGGAACGGCCCGACGAACGGCACGAGCTCCATCAGCCCGAACCACACGCCGAAGGCGAAGGCGTACGTCTCGCCGTCCGGGAACACGCCGGTCACGCCGAACACGTAGAGCCCGAGGCCCGCGCCGGTGCCCATCGCGACCGAGAACAGGATCTGCCCGCGCAGGTAGCCGCCGACCGCGCGCTGGATGCGCATCGGGAAGTCGTCGGCCTCCGTGCCGTCGCCCGGCGGCATGACCGTGCGCACCAGCGCGCCGATGCGCTCCCCGTAGACCAACATGTACACCGACAGCACGATCACCAACAACAACCCGAGGCCCGCGGTGACGACCGTCTTGAGGATCTCGCCGCCGAAGTTGACGATGTCGCTCGTCCCGCCGACGACCTTGTCCTGCAGCGTCTGCAGCGCGGTCTCGCCCTGGCGCTTGACCTCGATGTTGATGCCCTTGCGGTCGAAGTAGGCCTGCAGGTCGGCCAGCCGCGCGTTCGCGTCGTCGACGATCCGCGGCACGTCCTTGCCGAACTTCTGCGCCTGGTCGGAGACCGGGTTGGCCAGCAGGACGCCGATCCCGGCCAGCGTCGTCAGCAGCCCGAGGTAGACGACGAGGATCGCCAGCCCGCGCGGGAAGCGCCGCCGCTGGAGGAACGAGACCATCGGGTTGAGGATCAGCGCGATGACCGCGGCGACGGTGAAGGCGATCAGGACGACGCCCGCGGCCTTGGCCACGAGGTAGACCGCGATGACCAGTAGCGGCAGCGCCACGAGCTGGATCCAGCGCGGGACGACCACCTTCGGCACGCCGGGACCCGGCGCGTCCGGATCGCGCGCCTCGGGCGGCGGCTCGCCATCGAGCGGATCGTGCCCGGCCCACTCCTCCGTCTCTGTCGGGTGATCGCCGCTCATCGCCTCCGTCCGCCAGAGTATGCGACGTGCCCGCTGCTCCCACCATCCTGTTCGCCGGCGACCTCGTCGGCGGACTCGGCCGCCGCACGCTGCTCGGCCTGCTGCCGAGCCTGCGTGAGCGCTACGCGCCGGACTTCGTCGTCGTCAACGGGGAGAACGTCGCAGGTGGCCTGGGCATCACGCCCAAGCTGGCCGACGAGCTGCTGGCGGGCGGCGTCGACGCCATCACGCTCGGCAACCACACCTACCGCCGCGCGGAGATCAACGGGTACCTCGACTCCGGCAAGCCGATCGTCCGGCCCGCGAACTTCCTGGCCTCACAGCCCGGCAAGGGCTTCACGATCGTCGAGAAGGGCGGCGTCCGGCTGGGCGTCGTCAACCTCAGCGGCAACCTGCACCTGCGCGCCGGCCGCGTCGCGTTCCTGGAGGTCGACGCGGTCCTCGACGCGCTGGCCGGCAAGGTCGACCACATCCTCGTCGACATGCACGCCGAGCTGACGAGCGAGAAGGTGGCGATGGGCTGGTACCTCGACGGACGCGTGACCGCGGTCGTCGGCACCCACACGCACGTGCCGACCGCCGACCTGCGCGTCCTGCCCGGCGGCACGGCCTACATCACCGACGTCGGGATGACCGGCCCGCGCGGCGGCGTGCTCGGCGTCAAGAAGGAGCAGTCGATCCAGTCGCTGCGTACGCACATGAACATCCGCTACGAGACCAGCGAGGACGACCCGTGGATCAACGCGGTGGTCATCCGCTGCTCGGAGCGACCGCTGCGGGCGACGGGGATCGAGCAGGTGCTGGAGCCGTGGCGCCCGGCGCCGCGGGCCTGAGCGCCGGCGCCGCCGGCATCCGCCACAGCGTGCGCAGCAGGGCGGCGAGCGCGGCGAGCAGCAGGGCGTTGCGGATCGCCACCTCGGCGATCTCGGTGTAGTGCTGGAACACCAGGTCGAAGTAGCGGCGCGGGAACCACCGCTGCGTCAGCAGCGCCGCGCCGGCGATCAGCGCGGGCGCCAGGAAGACGCGGCGGCCCACCGCGGCGGCGGCGAGCGGCAGCAGCCAGCACAGGTACTGCGGCGACAGCACGGTCCCGAGCGCCACGAACGCGAGCGTAATCGCCAGCGCCGCGGCGACCAGCGCGTCCTCGGTCGGCCGCCGCGCGATCAACCACAGGATGAGCAGGAACGCCGCGAGCATCAGGACCGTGCTGGCGTGCCCGATCGCGTCCGCCGCGCCGCCGTCCAACCCGTTGGACTTGAACGCGTCGTGGCGGATCGGGTCGCCCGTGACATAGGAACCGCCGACGACCTCGATCACGCTCGCCGCCGAGGACTCGATCTGCACGGGGCGGTCGAGGTGGTAGCTGATCATCGGGCCCGGGAAGCCGCCGGCGACCGCGAACGGCGCGCCGATGGCCAGGCACACGGCGACGAAGATCGCGCCGGAGCGCAGCGCCAGCCGCCGCTCCCCGCGGCCCGCGAGCCAGACGAGCGCGACCACCGCGACCGCGCCCGGCCACAGCTTCGTCATCGCCCCGAGCGCGAGCACCGCGAGCCCCAGCTCGACGCCGCCGCGCCGCCACGGCCGCCGCACGACCAGCGCGAGGCCGACCAGGCACAGCGCCGCCGGCAGCAGGTCGAAGTGCAGGCGCACCAGCGCGCCCGCGACCACCGGCAGGAGGACCATCAGCCAGCCGGCGCGCGCGCCGCCGATCGCCCACGCGCCGAGCTGCGCGACGATCGCGCAGGCGAGCATGAGCTCGGAGAGCCGCACGTCGTCGCCCCCGACCAGCCAGACCGAGATCAGCGCGCCGGGCGGGTACTCGAACGGGAAGTCGCGATAGGGGAACAGCCCCTGCGCGTGCATCCACGTGTGGTACGCGTCGTAGACCGGCCGGTCGCTGAACAGGTCCGAGCTGAACGGGCCGTGACGCGTGGAGACCAGCCAGACGGCCGCCAGCGCCAGGACGCTGAGCGCTACGCCGGCTCGGCGATCCGATAGCGCGCGAAGAGGGCGACGATCAGGAACGGGAAGAACCACACCAGGTAGAGGTAGAACCAGTAGTCGAGCCCGAGCTGGAGCGCCACCACCACCGCCGTGGCCACCGCGGCGAGGCCGACCACGTCGCGCCGGCGCGGGATGAACGCCGCCGCCACCGCGAACAGGGCGGCCCCGATCTGCCAGACGTGCTCGACCCCGCGCAGGTTGTGCAGGCCCCAGACCGAGAACGGCGCGTCGCGGTTGGCCTGGAACTCGATCGTGCGCTCGTAGACCGTGTGCAGCGACTCGCCGCGCAGCAGGATCGGCAGCGACACGAGCAGCGCGACGAAGACGAACATCGCGACGAACTCGAGCACGGTCTTCAGCCAGCGCCCGCGCGGCGCCGCGTGCGTCGCCATCAGCGGCGCGAGGGCCAAGGACCCGAACTTGGTCAGGCCCGCCAGCGCGGCGACCGCGCCGCGCGCCGCCGGCGACGCCGCGACGTAGAGCGCGAGCGCGGCGAACATCGACACCAGCGCGTCGTTGGTGTTGCAGCTCAACACGTACAGGCTGAACGGCCACGCCGCCCACAGGTACGCGAGGACGATGCCGAGCCCCGGGCCGCGGATCCGCCGCCCGGCCAGGAAGAGGAACAGCATGGTCAGGAGGTCGAAGACGATCGACGCCGCGTGGGCGGCCGGGAGGTCGTCCCACCGCCCGCTCCACGGGAACGCCTGCTCGAACGGGACGTAGGCCTCGTAGGCGACCGGGCCGTACGTGTCGCCGTGCTCGTCGTCCTTCGGGAAGTTGTCGTACAACGGCTTGCCGTCGACCAGCCGGTCGGCGCCGATCACGCCCGAGTACCCGACGTCGATCACGTTGGAGGCGTTGACGTTCAGCCCGATGCGGAAGCCGACCAGGAACACCAGCGCGACGGCCAGCCACATGGGGGAGACCCAGAGCGGCAGCCTGCGCGTCGGCTCCCGCCCGTCGGCGTCCAGCGGCGTCCGGCGCCGGTAGCCGATCGCCAGCGCGCGCAGCAGCACGTACACCAACAACCCGCTGGCGATCGGGACCGAGACGTCGATGTTCGCGTCGTTGAAGTACGCGACCGAGATCCCGAACGCGGCGAGCGCGAGCAGGTCGAGGTGCAGCCACTGCGGCCGCCGGCGCAGCGAGACGAACGGCGCGACGAACAGGATCGTCAGCGGGATCCACACCCACGGCGAGTTGACCTTGCGCCCGAACGCGCCCGCGTACCCGCGCGCCATGGTCCACGCCACCTGCGGCCCGTTCCACGCCTCGATGATCTTCCCGGTCGCGTCGCTGACCTTGACCTGCGCGACCTCCTTGCGATCGCTGCCGGTCCCGGGCGTGAACCAGCTGATCTGCCAGTCGTCGGGGCCCTTGAGGAACACCTCGGGCTTGGCCTTGGGGTACTGCTTCAGCGCCTCGGCGACCTTCGGGCTGCGCGCCGCGATGGCCTGCGCCTGCTGGCCGGTGAGCCGGTGGCCGAGCGGCTTCCCGGTGAGGCTGTCGACGTTGCTGAGGTCGTTCGGGTTGCTCGGCGCCGTCGGGATCAGCGTGTTGCCGCCGGGCGTGACGGTGACGGTCGCGGTCTGCGCGTTCTGGGCCGGCGCCACGGCCGGGGCGGCGGCGACGCCCAGCAGGACGCCCGCCAGCGCCAGGATCGCCAGCAGTGGCGCGAGCCCGCGGCGGCGCGCTCGGCGCCGGCCGCTGCGGCGGCAGACCGGCCCCGCCCGCCGAGCGCCCTTCACTCGTCGAACGTCCAGAGCTTGTTGCCCACGAAGTTGCACGGCGTGGCCGCCGCGACCGCGATCGCCTGCGCCACGACCTCCTTGAAGCCCGCGAGCGTGACGAGGACCTCGAGGATCGCGAAGTTCACGGCGAACGCCGCGACGCTGACGACCAGGAAGCGCACCGCCTGATGGCCGGCGTGGCCCGCGTGCGCCTCGAACGTCCACTGCCGGTTCCACCAGAAGTTGTTCGTGACCGCCACCAGGAACGCGATGACGGCCGCGATCCGGAAGTCGATGTCCAGCACGTGCACGCACAACGCGAACGTGATCAGGTTGACCACGTAGCCGCTGGCGCCGACCGCGGTGAAGCGGGCGAGCTGCCACCAGTTCTCGGCGTCGCGCATGCCGTCGCGGACGCGATCGCGACGGCGGAGCCTGTCGAGGGCGTCGGACAAGGGCCAGGAGGCTACGTCACGCGGCAGCGAAATGGGCCAGGACCATGGGCGCGACGTCGGTGATCGACCACGCTCCGGGCCCGGCGCCGGACGGCGCGTCGACGCCGCAGTACGCGAGGGCGCCGAGGGAGTCGGAGCGGTGCAGCGAGCCGTGGCTGCCGCCGCCGATGTGGTGCCCGCCGCCCCAGTCCGGGAACTCGTAGCCGGGCGCGGCGCTGAGCAGGACGTCGCCCGACGTCGGGCACGTCAGCGCGGCCCACACGCGGCGCAGCGCGTCCGGGTAGTCGGCGCTGTCGAACGCGCCCTCGGAGACCGTCGCGTGCAGGACGCCGAGGTCGCCGCTGACCGTCCAGGCGTTGCCGCGCGCGTCGCGCAGGTCGCCGCCGGCGCGGAAGCGCAGCTGCCCGCGGCCGGGCGCGTCGAGCACCGCGTCGTCTTCGTCGCGGTAGGCGATCACGTCGATCCCCTGGACCTCGGCGGCGGTCGCCGCGACGCGGGGGATCGTCGCCTCGCGCCCCTCCTCGAGCAACCCGTACACCATGGCCGCGCGCTGGTTGGGGCACAGCGCGAGCTCGGCGTCGTCGACCGTGCTGCCGCCGGGGCCCGCGACCTCCCACTCGCCCGCGTAGGCGGCGCGGAGGTCGATCGTCCGCTCGACCGCGGCGTGCGAGTGGTCGGCGCACACGATCACCGCGTGGGTGTCGAGCAGGCGGTCGATGCCGCCGGCGGCGTCGGCCACGCGCATGATCTGCTGGTCGGCCGCCGCGATCGACGTCGGCTGCGCGTGCGGCCCGTTCTTGTGCGAGTGCGTGTCGTTGTCGGGCAGCGACAGCAGCAGGAAGTCGTACAGGTCGCGCGCGGCGAGCCAGGCGCCGACGCAGCCCGAGTGTTGGTCGCGGATGCCCGGCAGGCCCATCTGCGAGCGGCAGCCCGTCTGGCGGCTGGCGAAGATGTCGGCGTAGAACAGCTCGCGCGGGCCGAGCACCGGCTTGCGGAACAGCTGGCCGGCCAGGCGCGTCAGCGCCGTCTCGCGCGACACCGCGTGCTCGTAGCGGCCGCGGTAGACGAGGTACGTCGTCCCGGCCGTCCGGACGCCGGCGTCGTCGAGCGACTCGTAGACGGTCAGCGCCTCGGGGTTGAGGTGCGCGCCGTTGAGGTTGTACACCGTGTCGGTCAGCTGGCGCGCGATGCCGAGCTTGCGCGCGGCCCGGAACGACGAGCCGTACTCGACGTAGCGGCGCTCGTCGCGCTTCCACCAGTTCATCCCCGCGATGTGGTGGCGGTCCTGCAGCGTCCCGGTCGCGATCGCCGTCGCGCACACGGGCGTGACCGACGGGAACGCCGCGCACAGCTCCGGCACGAACGCCCCGCGCTCGATGATCTTCTGGATCGCCGGCGCCTCGCCGCGCTCGACGGCCCGTTCCATCATGGAGGGCTTGGCGCCGTCGATGACCACCAGGAGCAAGCGGGGCATGGCGGGCGTCAGCGGAGGATGCGCAGGCCCGCGTACTTCTGGTCGCTGCGGCGGCGGCCGGTGATGAACAGCACGACGAGGAATCCGATCGCGAGGATGGCCAGCGGCGGGAACAGGATGCTCGCGCCGGCCACGATCGCGCCGGTGATCTCGCCGTAGAACGGGAGCGCGGCGGCGGCCGCGGCGTCCCCGGCGCTCGCGAAGCGCTGCCGCACGCGGGCGAACAGCGAGCGCGAGACCGTGCTCGACAGCAGCGCGACGGCCGCGCCGGCGATCAGGCCGTACCACCACGTGCTGTGGCGGTCGTCGATCGAGGCGGCGCACAGCAGCGCGCCGAGACCGATCCCGATGCCGGCCAGCGCGGCGTCGCCCGCAGGCGTCTCGAGCGCCTTGCGGACGAAGATCGACGCCACCAGCGCGACCACCAGGATCAGCAGCCAGACGGGCGACTCCAGGAACGCGAACTCGGTCCCGTCGAAGTCGACGCCGAGGTCGGCGGTGGCCAGCGCACCGGTCAGGATGGCCGGCAGGAACGGGCGCAGACCGGTCGCCGAGGCGATGCCGAGCCCTTGGAGGATGTCGAGTACGAGCTTCATCGGTAGCGTTGCCCGGGACCATGACAGACCGCAGGTCCGAAGGTCCCGACGGCGAAGGGAAGATCAGGATGCCCGGCTCACGTCGACCTCAGCGCGCGGCCGCCCACGAGCTGGAGCGGTACGCCGGCCTGTTCGCGGCGCGGACGAGGGCCATGAAGTCCTCGGCCATGCGCGACCTGATGGCGATCACCGAGCGCCCCGAGGTCATCTCGCTCGCCGGCGGCCTGCCCGACACCTCGACGTTCCCGGCCGAGTCGTTCGCCGCGATCATGTCGCGCGTCGCCGCCGCGAACACCGCCGCGGCGCTGCAGTACGGGCCGACCGAGGGCCTGGCGATCGCCAAGGAGGCGATCCAGCACGTCATGCGCGCCGAGGGCGCCGAGGTCGACCCCGAGGACATCCTGGTCACCACCGGCGGCCAGCAGGTCATCGACCTGGTGTGCAAGACGCTGATCGACCCGGGCGACGTAATCGTCGCCGAGGCGCCGACGTACCCGGGCGCGATCCCGTCGTTCTGCTCCTACCAGGCCGACGTGGTCCAGATCGAGATGGACCGCGACGGGATGCCGATCGACGTGCTGGAGGACACGCTCGACCGCCTGGAGCGCGACGGCCGGCGCCCGAAGTTCATCTACACCATCCCGAACTTCCAGAACCCGGGCGGCGTGACGATGTCGCTGCCGCGGCGCAAGCGCTTGGTCGAGGTCGCCGCCGAGCGCGAGCTGCTGGTGTTGGAGGACAACCCCTATGGGTTGCTGCGCTACGAGGGCGAGCCGCTCCCGACGCTGCTCCAGCTGAGCGGGGGCGACTTCATCATCTACCTCGGGACGTTCTCGAAGATCCTGTCCGCGGGCCTGCGGCTGGGCTGGGCGGTCGCGCCCGCGCCGGTCCTGCAGAAGATGAACATGGGCAAGCAGGGCGCCGACCTGTGCACGTCCTCGCTCACTCAGCACTTCGTCGCGCAGTACTTCCGCGAGGGGCAGTGGGAGCCGTACCTGTCGTCCCTGAAGTCGCTGTACCGCAGGCGGCGCGACACGTTGTTGGGGGCCTTGGCCGAGCACTTCCCGGCCGCGGCGACGTGGACGCAGCCGGAGGGCGGCCTGTTCGTGTGGGCGACGCTGCCGCCCGAGATCGACACGACCGACCTGCTCGCGCGCGCGCTCCAGCACAACGTCGCGTTCGTGCCGGGGCGCGCCGCCTACCTGGACGGCCGCGGCGGGTCGTCGATGCGCCTGAACTTCTCCGGCGTCGGCGACGCCGACATCAGGGAGGGCGTGCGTCGGATCGGCGAGGTCGTCTCCGAGCACCTCGAGCTGTTCGGCGCGCTGACGGGCTCGCGGCCCGCACCGGCGGCGCCGGAGCGCGAGGCGTCGCAGCCGGACCTGGCCGACGTGCTCCACCTGCCGCGCAAGGGCGCGGGCGAGGCGCGGCGGTCGAGCGACCGCCGGCGCCGGTGAGCGTGTTGCGCGTCGCCGTTCTGAAGGGCGGGCGCTCGCTGGAGCGCGAGGTCTCGCTGCGCTCCGGCGCGCGGGTCGAGGACGCGCTGAAGCGCCTGGGCCACGAGCCGCTCGGGATCGACGTGGACCACGACCTCGTCCGGCGGCTGCGCGAGCTGGAGCCCGACGTCTGCTTCCTGGCGCTGCACGGGCGCGACGGCGAGGACGGCACGATCCAGGAGCTGCTGGAGATCCTCGGGCTGCCGTACACGGGCTCGGGCGTCAGCGCGTGCATCCGCTGCGCCGACAAGGTCCTGGCCAAGCACCACATGGTCGACGCGGGCCTGCCGACCCCGGACTTCTTCGCGTTCACCGAGACGGCGTTCAAGCAGCTCGGCGCGGCCGAGGCGCTGGGCGAGATCGCCGACCGGATCGGGTTCCCGATGGTCGTCAAGCCCGCCGACCAGGGCAGCGCGCTGGGGCTGCGGATCGCGGCCGACGCCGCGGCGGTGCCGGGCGCGCTGGTCGCGGCGCTGTCGTACTCCTCCAAGGTGCTGCTCGAGCGCTACGTCGCCGGCCGCGACCTGGCGGTGTCGGTGCTCGACGGCGCGGCGCTGCCGGTGGTCGAGGCGGTCCCCGAGACGGGGCTGTACGACTTCGACGCGCGCTACGAGATCGGGCGCTCGCACTTCGTCTGCCCGGCCGACCTGCCCGGCGACGTGACCGAGCGGGCGCAGGACCTGGCGGTGCGCGTGCACGAGCTGCTGGGATGCCGCGACGTCTCGCGCGTCGACATGCTGTGCGACGCCGACGGCGGGCTGCACGTGCTGGAGGCCAACGTCATCCCGGGCCTGACCGAGACGTCGCTGCTGCCGCAGGCCGCGGATGCGGCCGGGATCCGGTTCGACGACCTCATCGCCCGGCTGGTCGAGCGCGCGTCCGCGCGCGGACGCGGCGTGGCGCGTGCCTAGGCGCGGCGCCGCCTGCGCCTAGCTGTCGCTGGCGAAGTCCTCGGGGGAAACCTGATCCAGGAACTCCTTGAAGCGGTCCACGACCTCTTCGGTGTCCTCGACCTCGTGCTCGAACTCGATCGCCGACTCGGCGATGACCTCCTCGGCCGCGAAGATCGGGGCGCCGGAGCGCACCGCGATCGCCAGCGCGTCGGAGGGCCGGGAGTCGATCTCGACGTCGCGGCCGCCGACGTTCAGCGTGATCGCCGCGAAGAAGGTGTTGTCCCGCAGCTCGGTGACGGCGACCTGCGTGCACTTGACCTCGAGCTCGCCGAGCATGTCGCACAGCAGGTCGTGCGTCATCGGGCGCGGCGTGGTCGCGCCCTGCAGCTTCATGAGGATCGCCGCCGCCTCCGGATGTCCGATCCAGATGGGCAGGAACTTGTTGCTGTCGACCGTCTTCAGGAGCACGATCGGCTGCTTGCCGACCATGTCGAAGCTGACGCCGTAGATGACCATTTCCTGCACGAGAAGAGCTCCTCGGTGGTGTCTCGCCAGTATAGGCGCGGGTCGTCGGTGCTCAGACCGCGGCCCGACCCGGCGCGCCGGAGGCGTTTGGTCAGGACGCCGGGCGCCGCAGGAGCGTGGGCGAGTCGGCGCCCTTGACGAGCACCTGCGGCGTCCCAGAGCCGTTGGCGGGGACCACGTCGGTCGCCTTCCCGTCGAAGTAGGCGACGTGCTCGTCGTCGAGCCAGGAGGGCTGGTCGTCGATCGACCGCGTCTCGGCCAGCGCGACGTCCTGGTGGGTCTGGAGGTCGTAGACGTGCAGGCGCCACTTGCCGCCGCCCAGCGTGTGCTTGTAGGCGACGCGCGTCTCGTCGGGCGACAGGGACGGGCACTCGACGTCGTCGCGCAGGACCGTGCCGCCACGCTGCGCGATCGAGCCCTGGACGAGGTAGTGGTGGTTCCCGGTGGCCATCGTCGCGTAGAAGCGGTCCTCGTCCTGGCCGAACGAGAGGCCCCAGAAGTTGCGGTCGATCGCGTTGACGGCCTTCCCGTTCAGCGTGAAGCGCCACTGCTCGAGGTTCGCGAGGACCGAGCCGTTGCGCAGGTCGATGATCTGCGTGCGCGTCGAGAAGGTGCCGGGCGCCGTGTAGGAGTCGCCGTAGGCGAACGTGGTGATGCCGGCCCAGCGGCCGCCGGGCGAGATCCGGGCGCGGCTCGGGAGCCCGGGCAGCCCGAGCGTCTTCGTGACGTGGAGCTTGTCGTCGAGCAGCGCTGCGCGGTAGTCGACGCCGGTCTTGGCGAGGTACAGGCAGATGCCGTGCCCGGCGCCGACCGCGACGCGCTCGCACGCCGGCGCGCCGGGGATCGGCTGCGTCTTGCCGGACGCGTCGACGCGGTAGAGCTTGCCGTTGAGGCGCGGTTGCTTGGTGTCGACCGCGCGGACGACCGCCTCCGTGCTCGGCGGGAGCGCCGAGACGGCCGTGGGCGTCTGGGCGGCCGCGTCGGTCCCGGACGGCAGCTCGGCGACGGTCCCGCCGTCTCCGCTCATGACGGCGAACGCCACCACCGCGCCGAGGGCGACGAGGCAGGCGACGACGATGCCCGCGAAGGCTCCGGTGCGCGTCTTCATCATGCCGTGCGGTTGCTGCGCAGCGAGCGGGACTCGGCGAGCAGGAGCGCGGCCAGCGCGACGGCGAAGACCAGCGCCGCGGCGAAGAGCACGACGGCGAGGCTGAGGCCGCCGAACGTCCACAGGGCGCCGAAGGCGATCGACGCGACGAGCGTCGTCCCGGTGTCGAACGCC